>JAUNVC010000010.1 GCA_030537875.1 Tissierellia bacterium
ATTGTCTTTTTTTTTGGAATCCTCTTTTTCTTCCTTCTGCTTTTTCGGTTCTTTTTTGTCCGTTTCTTTTTTTGAGTCTGTGTCTTCAGATTGTGTTTCTTCTTGGGATGTGTCGGTGGGGACTTTGGGTTTCGAGCAGCCTAGGGAGAATAGCAAGAGCAGGACCAAAGCCATGGATAGAATGTATTTTTTCATAACCGATCTCCTTTCGTCCAAATAGATCTTATGTATATATACCCATCGGAGGGCGAATGGAAATGCCAATGGAAAAGAGAGTGTTGGAAAATTCCGTTACATATGGCTCGTGAATGGGTAATGTATACATATTCAATATATAGGAAGTAGGTAGAGATGAAAACCTTATCTTTTATAGCTTTAATTGCATATTTTGCCATTTTAATTGTCGCCGTCTTACGAGAAAAGAAAAACCATACGGTGGAGGATTTCTTCTTTGCGGGAAGGAGTCTACCTTTTTGGGCACTTTCCATCACCTTCATCGCCTCTTGGTGGGGTGCAGGTTCAGCCCTATCCACGGCAGATCTTGCCTATGAGGACGGCATGGGGGCCTTTTGGTATTATGGAATGCCGGTTCTTGTGGCCACCTTCTTCATGTTCCTATTATCGCCATCCATTCGAAAGCTTCCTTTTTATACCCAAGGAGAGATGATGGAAGCCAGATATTCCAAGCTGGTGTCCAAGTTTGTGGCCTTTTTTATTTTTTTATTTATGACCTTTTCTGCGGCCTCTCAAATGGTGGGTGTGGGAAATTTCTTTGGCCAATACTTGGATCTATCCTATGAAGTGGCGGTCTTGGTTGGAACGGGCATCGTCATCCTCTATTCCATGTTCGGAGGATTTCGCGGTGTGGTTTTCACCGATGTGATTCAATTTATGCTCCTTTTATTCTCTGCTCTCACCGTTTTTATCGTGGCATGGAAAATGGGAGGAGGCTGGGAAGGCATCCAAGAAGCATCTCTTATTATGAACAAAGAGAACTATGGGAACTTTTTTGTGGGTTGGAAGAAATACATTTCCTATGTGCTGACCTTTGCCATGGCTTGGACCATTCAGGCCAATGTATGGCAGAGGATTTCCGCCACGCGAAATGTGAAGGATGCAAGGAAGATGACGGGGATGAGTTTTCTTTTGTATATTCCCCTCTATGCTATCGTGGTCTTGACCGGGATGGTGGCCCTTGCCATGTATAGGGAGATGCCAAAGGGTGGTGTGATTCTCGCCATCGTAAAAGATCATCTCAGTCCCGCTTTGGCGGCGGTGGTCTTCGTGGGAATTTCGGCGGCCATCATGTCCACCATGGATTCGCTCATCAACACCGGGGCCATGACTCTCACCATGGATTTATTGGAACGAAAAGAAAGGGCGGCCCTTCGCATGTCTCGCATCTCCACCGCCGTGGTGAGCGCCATCGCACTGGTGGTGGCCATGCGGGTTCGGTCTATTTTGGATGTGACGTGGATTGCTTCTGATGTCATCACCACAGGAGTTTTTGTACCGCTTCTCATGGGATTTTTCTGGCGCAGAGGAAATACCACAGGCGCTCTTAGTTCCATGGTGACGGGATTTCTATTTACCGCCGTTCATCTAGCGGTGAGCTTGGGCCTTCCCTTGGACCTGCCATGGGAACTTCACTCCACCACACAGATTTTGATGGGCATGGGACTATCGCTCTTAGCCTATGGTGTGGGGAGTCTATGCACCGCACCGGAATATGAAAAGGCCGATGCTTTTATGAAATTGGCCAAGGGAGAAGGAGGCACGAGATGGACAGACAAAAAATAAAAGCCATAGAAATGAGGGAATTTTTACGGGATAGTATTCGCATGGAGACCAATTTTGAAGAGACGGACCAAAACAAGGGCATACCCCGTCCCACCATCCAAAAGCCCTTACGCGAAGGACAGGAAAAACTGACACTGCCAGAACCTTCGACGGATATTCTTTTGCAGACCGAACTCAAAGAAGTGCTTCTTGCTAGAAAAAGTGTCCGTTCCTATGGGAAAAAAACTCTCTCGATGAAAGAGCTTTCCTGGCTCCTCTTTGCCACCCAAGGGGTGAGAAGAAGGACGGAGCATCAAGTGTTTCGAACGGTGCCCTCAGCAGGGAATCGTCATCCCTTTGAGACCTATTTGGCCGTATTTCGGGTGGATGGATTGAAAGAAGCCATCTATCGGTATCTTCCCATGGACCATGCATTGGTACTTGAAAAAGAGGGGAAGGACCTGCAAGAAAAAATAACTCTGGCCGCCATGGGTCAGAGGATGGCCGGGAATGCGGCGGTCACATTTTTGTGGTCTGTGATTCCCTATCGGACCGAATGGAGATATTCTCAAGTGTCGGCCAAGGTCATCGCCATGGACATTGGCCATGTTTGCCAGAATCTATACTTGGCCTGTGGCACCATTGGATGTGGCACCTGTGAGATAGGGGCCTACAACCAAAGAGTGGCAGATCAGCTCTTGGGACTGGATGGAGAAAATGAATTTGTCATTGCCATGTCCCCCGTGGGTAAGATTTGATGAGACAGAGGATGCTCTGTCTTTTTTATGGGGCAGGAACTTGATGATGGGATGGTTTTCCTTTTAAAGTTGGGTATTATGTAGATAAGATGAGATGGAGGGAAGCATGAGAAAAATCGTTCTAGTATCTCTTACCGATAGATGGGATGATCGAGAGATTGACGGCGCCTTTCGCCAAGATTTGGAAATCATAATGGATGGCTCAAATTCTATCTATTTTGTGGAATATGGAAGGAAAGATGGTCGCACCTCGACCCTCCGTGAAGAGAATCTGTCACTGGAGGAGAGGGTGATGACCGATATTTTTGATGCATGCGAGAAACTGGGAAATCCCACCATTGATCCAGGAGAGACGCATTGGGAGATCGCGTACCGTTGCCCCGGAGAGAAGGAAAGAGTCTGGGCCGGGAAGAATGGCAAAGGAAAAGAAATCAAGGCTTTTTTTCAGCTGCTTAGAAAATGCATCCCCATTCCCCGCCTCTTTTTCATTGATGGTGATGAGATTCAAGACGCTCCATTGGAGGAAAGCTCTTTTCATGGTTTGGAGAGATCCAGAGTATATGAACAGCTCCTACAAGAAAAGGAAAGGCTACGAATAGAAGTTTCCATGCTCCTCATGGAAAGAGATGAACTGCGACATGTGGAATGCAAAGAATTGGAAATGATCTATATGCTTTCTCTGGGAGATTTGGAATTTGCCATATATGATGCCTACTGTCAATATGAACGATTGAAGAGGAAATGTGGCCTCATTCAAATGGCGATCAATCGAAAGAAGCAACCGGACTTGAAAGAGATTGAAAGAATATTGAAGGAAGAATTTCAAGCATACCAGAGGAAATTAGAAGACATTATCAACAAAATCAACGAGGCCCATACATGGCACAAAAGTCCCAAGATGACGGATGCAGAGTACAAGGAACTGAAATCTCTCTACAGAAAAATCATGAAGACGCTCCATCCAGATGTCAATCCCGATGCCACGGAAGAAGATTTTGCCATTATGGAAAAGGCGAAAGCCGCCTACGAAGAGGGCGATCTTTATACGATGCGGCTATTGATGCTCATTGCCGATAAGAAGGAACCGGTGGAACAGCTGAATTCTATGGAAGCATTGACCCAAGAAATCGACCGATTGAAAAGCTATTTGGAGCGACTCCATAAAGAAATCCAGTATATCAAAAGCAAAGAACCCTACACCTACAAAGAATGGATTTTTGATGATGAGAAGGTGGAAGAAAAAAGAGAGAGTTTGAGAGCGGTGCTGGAGAAGTACGAAGAAGCTATTCAGGCCTATGAAATAAAAATAGAGGATTTACTCAAGTAAGAATCGAGGGTTCCTATGTCAGATATTACAAAAAAAGAAGAACAAAGCTTTCTCAATCTATGGAAAGATCAAAACCATGAGATAGATCTTCCGAAGCCTTTTGAAAGGGAAATCTTTTTATTTGAAACCCATGTGGCCGGGACCACCCATATACCAGGAATAGAGGAACTTGAGCCCCATATCCATGAGGGAGATGCCTTTCGATTTTACCGAGAACCGGATAATCCCTATGACCCCATGGCCATCAAAATTGAAAATGAAGATGGGGTGAAGGTAGGCTATGTGCCAATGGTGGATAATGTGGTCTTTGCTCGATTGATGGACGCAGGAAAACTCCTGTTTGGGAAGGTCGTGGGGAAAGAAATCATCGACGGTTGGGTGAAGATTTATATTTCCGTATATTTAAAAGAATAGACAAAAGAAAAAAGACACAATTGTGTCTTTTTGAGAGTTTGAAATGATTTTATTCGCCTATTTTATAAAGACAGACATGGGAACTCATGCGACGGATTTTGGGAATTTTTCCCATGAGATGCATCCATTTTTTCTTTAGACCCATGCGATCGGCCAGGTTGATATCTCGGACCAAATGATAGCGGGGATCCAATCCTTCCACATCATGTCCATCTTCCACACCCCAATGGAAGGGGGAAGCGTTGTTGGTGAGTTTGGCCATGAGTTTGGGATTGTTTAAAATTTGGGAAGACAATAGATCTGTGAGAACATAGGCTCCTGGGAAATTCTCCGCCAATAGGGCGAGGACTTTTTTCACCTCATCTTCTGTAAAAAATTGAAGAACACCTTCAAAGAGAATACAAACGGTTTTCCCATCCTTCTGAACCTTTTTGATCCAATCTTCACAGAATAGATCATCATAGAGAGAGGTGACTCTCTCGTGGGTGGGAATCAATTGATCCCGCAAGGTCATCACTGCTGGGCGGTCTAAATCGTACCATTCTATGGTTCCGTTATCCAATCGGAAAAAACGGGTATCCAACCCACATCCCAAATTGATACATATGGCCTCGGGATGCTCTTCAATAAAGGGGATGAGACACTCGTCAAAGGCTTTGGCACGGATGATGGTACCCATGACCGAACGGGGATTGGCCTCTTCTTTTATGAAGGGAGCGGCCTCATCATAGATCTTTTCTGCCATCCAATCCCGAAACAAAGGCTTTTTCCCCCGAGACTCCTTTGCTCGAGAGGCCAAGGTGATGAGCATGGTCTTTTCTACTCCCTGTAGTGCACTGAGTGTATTCTGTAAAGCTTCCATAATTCCCTCCTTAATAAAAACTACCTATTTTTATTAAACATCAAGAAAAAGAAGATGTCAAGGAATGTAGTCACAAAAGATAATCCAAGCTTTACTTGTATCCTTATGAAAAAGGGGTTGGTAAAGAAGACTTAAAAATTGTCAGTGCACAAAAATTGGATTATAATAGAAAAAGGAGGTATCTATGAACCATGAAATTGTAAAAGGAATGGAATTTTTGTATTTTCTCTTTCCCATTCTAAATCTTCTATACACAGTAGTTCTCATCGCTTCCTTTAGAAAAGGAAGGTTCCCCTTGACTTCTTGGGGAGAAGGGCGATTTCAGATGAATCGGCAAGATGTGAAAGACATGGACCAAGAGAGGAGAAAAAAGCTCCACGCATATCTATGGCTCGGAGGTCTCATGGGCGTCGTCGCTTCCTTTTTTGTGGGCTATGGCATGGTGGTCACCCTTCCCAACACCTATCTCTATTTGGCGGGATGTCTTCTATTGCAAGTGGGATTGATTCTTTATTTCTGGCACCGCCGCAGAGAAGATATGGGGAAATTAAATATATAGATAGAGAAAGGACTGGGAACAGTCCTTTTTTTGGTGGAGACAGTGTCGACTTTCAGGAAACAAAACTGTCCGATACAGATTGACATTATTCTTTCGATATAGTACTATAGGCTTAAGGAAATATATAAGGAGGATTCTATGAAAAAATTTGTGGCATTTCTATTGAGTATTTTGATGGTGGCTGGTCAATTTGGTTGGTTTACCGCGAAAGCAGAATCAAATGTAGACGACATTGTAAAAGAAATATCGGTGTATATTGACGTACAATATTTAACGAAGGAAGATCCAAAACCTTTTTTTCAAAGAAGAGACTATAAAAAGGTGCTGGATATTGGGAATAGAGGACTGGACGAAGCCGTTCATAGAATTGAATCTCTGCTGGGCAAAGTGAAGATTATAGATCGAGAAGCTTTTTTGGATCCAGTACTGGTTTTGGAGCTTTCACTTGATCAACAAGAAGCATTACAAAATGAACCTTATGTAAGGGAGATGGATGAACGAATTCACTTCTCTGCTCTTCGTTATCACAAGAGGATGGAGCGGATGAATTTTAGTGGAAAAATCATAGGATTGGATCGTCTGCCCGAGGGGATTGATGGAAGGGGACAGGTGGTTGCCGTTTTAGACAATTATTTCAATCCGGACCATGAAGTTTTTTATTTGTCTTCTGGAGTGAAGGGGAAGTTGGATCAAGAGGCCATTGCAACTTTTTTGGAGAATAAATCTGTATACATCGAAGATAACGAACACCCCTATGGAAGACCAGCAAAAGCGGAAGAACTATATTACAATGAAAAAATACCCTTTGCCGCGAGCACTTTAGAGAGAACTCTTAACTTAAATACGCAAGAAGATCCTAATCCTCATGGACAACATGTTGCTGGAACAGCGGCTGGAAATGTGGCCAATGTCAGGGGAGAACGCTGGCAGGGTGTGGCACCCAACGCCCAGCTAGTCTTGGCAGGTATTTTCCGTGGGGATGCAACCAATGATACGACGGTGCAAAAAGTGGTGGGTTGGGCCATCCAACTAGGTGCTGCATCTGTCAACTTAAGTATTGGCGAGTTGAAGGAAAGCACCTCTAGATACGATAAGTGGAAAAAGAAACTAGTGGAACAAATCAACATGGCGTTTCAGTCGGGGACCAATGTTTGTGTTGCAGCAGGAAACTTTGGAGAATACCAAGGTGATCTTTCTGTGGAACATCCAGACTATGGGACCATTTCTCACCCGGGAATTATTGAGAATGCCATCACAGTGGCTTCATTGGAAAATAATAGTTATACTGCAAACTATTTTATAGTTTCTAGTGGAAGTGAAGAACAAAAATTTATTTATCTCAATGGGAATGAGTATGAATTTACTGAAGCAGTATATGACATTGTAGATTGTGGGCTTGGTCGAGAAGATGAGATGGAAAATCTTGATTTAGGTGGAAAGGTAGCTTTATTTAAACGGGGAGATTTATCGTTTAAAGAGAAGTTTGATAGAGCCCAAGAAAAAGGCGCCATCGGTATTCTTCTATATAACAATGCACCTGGAGAGCTTGTGATTGCGCCTGTGGATGGAATTACCATTCCCGTCGGCTGCATGCTGCAAGAAGATGGAGAGAGATTAAAAAAGCAGATGCCTATCCAAGGACAATTCAAGGCAGAGCCTGAAGTATTTCTCAACCCATTGTGGGGGCAAATGAGTCCATTTTCTGACTGGGGTCTGACTGCAGATGGGGTTATGAAACCAGATATTACAGCTCCAGGTGGACATATTTATTCTGCCGCCAATGGAAGAGATATGTATGGAGATATGTCGGGAACGTCCATGGCAACGCCTCATGTTTCAGGAGCGGTGGCCGTGGTTCGGCAAGTAATCGATGATCCCACTGGAATCTTCAGAGATGTTTTATTGGAAGAAAAAGCAGCACTTGTGAAAGCTCTTCTGATGAATGCTGCCATTCCTCACTTGGACCCCGCTGACAAGACCTTTACTTCTCCCAGAAAACAAGGTGCTGGTATACTGGATGTGGCTAAAGCAGCAGATTTAGATTATACGATTGTCCACAATAAGACAGGTCGCCCATCTGCATTTATTGGTGACATAGAAGAAGAAATAAATTTCACTGTTCGAATCACCAACTATGCAGACCATACGCAAAGATTACAACCATCCTTCAATGCAAATATTGAGAAGAAGGAAGGTGATTTTCTCACGCGAAAGACACAACCCCTCTTTTCCAAGAATTTGGATGTCATCGAGGTTGGGCCAAAAGAATCGGTTGAGTATGAAGTGAGAATTCCTTTAGAAAATCATGAGATATTGGAAGAGTATAGAAACGGAGCTTTTGTAGAAGGGTATTTGAGCTTTATAAATCAAGATGGAAAACAAGCCTCCTTCCCCTATGTGGCTTTTAAAGGGGAGTTTGGAGAACTACCCATTATGGAAAAACCCATTTATGAATTTGATTTTTCCAAGGAAAGACCCATGTATTGGACGCTGGGTGCTTATAACAATGCTTGGCATAATTTTAGTACCCATATTGAGACGGAAGTTGACGGGGTCAAGAAAGTTCTCGGAATGATAAATTTTGATGAGATTGATGAAGCCAGGAAAAATGGAATAGATCCCGTTGAGCTTATTCCAAGATTTGCCCCAAAACTTGTTATTAGTCCCAACAGCGATGGAAAAGCCGATAGTGCTCAATTTTTCGGAGTCTACACTAGAAGTTCCAACACTCGCTTTTATTTGGAACTTCCAGATGGTACAAGGCAAGAGCAAATTGCCTATAAGGGTTTTCGATTTAAGAACATCTCTCACAATCCGGATATGAATCCAAATGTAGGTATTAGCAAGCCATACGAAGTGTTGGGATACTATGATTATGGATACACACCATTTTTGAATCGTCCTGAAGGTCTATACAAGTTTATCATTGAGGGAACAGCTGTAAGTGCTGGATCAAAAGAAAAAACAGTGGAAATTCCATTCTATCTTGATCTTACACCTCCGACTTTGGAAGTCTTGGGATATTTGGAGCCTGGGAAAGTACTGGTAAAAGCAGAGGATAATGTACTTTTAAGAGATGCGTATGTGGTTAAAGATGGAGAAGAGGCAAAACTAAGTCCATGGAACGATAACGTTTACATCTACGAAGAAGGAAAGGATGGACTAGAGGAAGTCATATTTAAAGCAGAAGATGAAGGATATCTAACGACAGAACAAAACGCTTTGGAAGCTATGGAAGATGCGAACAAGGGTGTATTGGTTGTGAAATCAACAGGACTTGATATAGAAGAAGTGCACTATCATATTGAAGATGACCAGAATCAAATCATCACGCCAGAAGGTGGTTGTTTACCATATGGAACCTATCGATTCGTTATTGATGACCTTCCAGCAGATTTCGAAACACCAAAGATGACCTTTGACTTTGAACTGAATCGCCAACATGCTGGAAAAGAAATTATATTACAAATTTATAAAAAAGGACAGGGAATGTTGCATGTTCAAATGGGAGAACCCACGGAAGTTCCTTTTGAATTACAAGTGGGCGATCTTCGATGGACGGAGAATGATTTTTCTAATGGAGAGTTGAAGACATACCTTCCTTTTGGAATGTACACCATTCTAGTTCATGTGGGAAGTGGATATGAAGGAATCTCGGTTCCACAAAAAATTGGATTGAGCGAAGAACATAGAGATGAAAATGTGTTCATCTATATAAAAAAGAAAACCCCTGTTCTACCTGAAACGCCTACGCAACCTGTAAAGCCGAAAGACCCCTATATTCCTTATTTGCCAAAACCAACGGCGAAAGAAGAGAGTAACAAGGAAGGAACCAATCAAAATAGTATCCAGAATGAGGAGATAGAGAAACAACCTAAGTTCCAAATCTCAGAACCGGTAGGGAATGTTTCTTTTGAAGATATTAGCGATGATAAGAATAAAGAAGCTATTCTAGAGTTGGCCAATAGAGGAATTTTAAAAGGAACAGGAGAAAAGAAGTTTGAACCTAACACCTATATTAGCAGGGCCATGGTGGTAGAGATTTTGAGAAGAATCTCTAGGGATAAGGATATTCTCTTTTTACAATCTCCCTTTAAGGATGTCCAAGAGGGAGAGTGGTATTATGATGCAGTGTATTGGGCTTCTTCCAGAGCGTTCGTTCTTGGGGATGGAGAAGGTTGGTTCAAACCCAATGATCTCGTATCTCGCCAAGAATTCGCTGTGATTTTGCAACGCTATGTAAGGTTCCAAAACATTGCATTGAATAAAACCCAGGAATTTTCATATAAGGATGAAAATACAATTGCGGAGTGGGGGCTGGATGCTGTAAAAGAAATGGATCAATGGGGGCTGGTCAGGGGTGAAAAAGATGACCTCTACGGTCCAGAGTCAAAGATAACTCGTTCAGAGTTGGCGGCAATCATTTACCGACTGATTCATTCGGAACTATAAGAGTTAAAGTATGTAGAATTTCAAGGAAGGATTCATTGACACCGGTGGAGTCCTGTGGCATACTTGAAAGAGGAGGCGAAATATGAAACATAGAGCTAAACCCAATCTTCTTATGGAAGCTATTGCATATTTGGGAAACCGTGCCAATGTGTACAAGATTGCAGACATGGAATCTAGGCTGAAAGATAGAAATGTTTCTGATTTAACAGAATTCCACGAACAATTCAAAGTGCTAAAGGGCCTCATTCATGCCATGGATCGAGATATTCGCTTGCCACAGAAGACATTGGAGCGCTATTTCAAGGATCTTCCGGGGTTTCCGTTTAACAGCATTGGAGGATACTCTCTAGGGTTTCTCTTATTGTATCCAGTGGAAGAACCCTTTTATGAGAATTTGGAAAAGTTCTTAGAGTACAAAGCTAATTTGAGCCAAGAAGAGGTTTGTAAAAACCTCCTCTTGGCTTTAGATTTCAAAGATGAAATACAAGAGGGGATGAAAGAGTATCAAACGGTATTTTTGTCAAAGGTGCTGTCGATGGAAATAGCTTCTGACACAAAATTACAAATACTAGATTTGCAAGCGAGGTATAAAGACCATTTGATGGAAGTAAGCAATGTATTGCGTCCGGTACTAGGATTTTTGATGGAACATAGGGCCAAACTTGAATCTATGGCTGAGACGTTTCTTTCGAGATTGGATGACGAGGAGAATGTGGAATATGTACAGGAAATCATGGGTTTATCAGATGGAGATAAGGATCATATCAAAATAATCCCCTTTGTCTTAGGTGCAGATACCAATCTCTTGGTAGATCACGTAAATTCAAAAATCAATGCATATGTATATGCTGGAGTTCTCAGAGATTTACTAAAAAAGCTTATGTACTCTCGAATTTTGACGACGGACAATGTTTATGATTGTGTAAAACTCCTTGGAGATCGAACGAGGTTTGACATTCTATTGTTTTTGAAGCAAAAAGATGCCTACTCATCAGATTTGGTGGAGGAATTAAAACTGGCTAGGACAACGATTCATCATCACATGACCAAACTCATAGATGCAGATTTAGTTGCGCCGATTGTAGATGGAAACAAAGTTATGTACCGCTTAAATAGAGAGAAAATGTCGGAACTTCTGAATAAGCAGAGAGAGTTTCTTTTAGGAGATTAGAGAAAGGACTGGAAACAGTCCTTTTTTCATGGGATGAAAAGATTTGACAAAAATCTATCCATAGACAAAGAACAAAACCTATCAATGAGTATTGACAAATAATTTCTGATATTGTATGATTACTTTAGATCCCTAGACTCTTAAAACTAGAGAAGGAGCAGGGTTAGATAGAATGAATCAATAGAGAAGCATCGTTGAGTCGCTCTATCGATGAGTATAGAACAAGGAGGATGTGTATGAAAAAGAGAATTGGTTTGTTGCTGGTAGTCTGTTTAATCTTAGGGATATATCCAGTACAATTATCAAAAGCAAAAAATGTGAGGCCAACAGATGCCTTGCAACGCTTCATAGAAAAAACAGACAACCGGTTTGAAGAGGAGGAACGAATTCCCATTATTGTAGAGTTGGAGGATAGTGAAGATTTATCCTCTTATACAACCTTGGAGCAATTCCGTCGGGATATGAAAGCTTCTATGGATCGCAGAAATAGGGCACAGATGGATATGATGTCCACCATGGCCAATAGAAACATTCATATGGACAAGCAAGAGTCACTCACCATTCTCTTCAACGGAATTGGGGGTGAGGTGACCTATGCAGACGCAAAGTCCATTGCTGAAATTCCTGGTGTTAAAAATATATATATTGCCCAAAGGTTCGATCGTCCTGAGGTTACTCTCATGGACTCGAGTTCGGATATAATGCATACAACTTCCGCCTGGAACGTTGGGTTCGAGGGTGAGGGAATGGTGGTTGCCGTCATTGATAGTGGATTTGATGTTACACATCCGGATTTCAGTGAAGTGGATTCTGCTACCATTAAGTTGACCAAAGCCAAGGTGGAAGAACTGATAAAAACCTATCATATGCAAGGTGCATATTACACAGATAAGTTTCCCTTTGGATACAACTATGTTTCTAATAACGGTCGTATTAAAGAGAATAATCCCGAGTCCCATGGACAACACGTAGCCGGTACAGTTGCAGCCAATGGTAAAATCAAAGGTGTTGCTCCGAAGGCACAACTTTTAGCCATGCGCGTGTTTGGGGAGAAGACAGGAACCAATGAAATTTATTATTTGCGTGCAATGGAAGATGCTTTAAAACTAGGTGCCGATGCCATCAACATGAGTTTGGGTAAGGCTCTCGGAAGCAAAACCGATGAGGTTCCTGCCGTGGTTCAGATGGTGGAGAGACTTAGGAAATTGGGTATAATCGTGAATGTTGCTGCTGGAAATGATGGAACTTTTGGATTTCCTGTCACAAAGCCATTGGCTGTCAACCCCGACTATGGAATGGTCGCATCTCCTGGAACATTAGATGGAGTGCTGACCGTTGCTTCAGTGGAAAATATTTACAAAAGAAACGATGCCTTGTTGACTCCCAAAGGAAAGATAGGGGTATGGTTCCATTTTGATAAATCGGACTATGTGGGGCTTAGCTATGATATAGTACCCTGTGGTCTTGGAAAGCCAGAGGAAATTCCTGATTCTGTACAGGGGAAAGCTGCTCTCATTGAACGAGGAGAGTTAAGTTTCGTAGATAAGATTCATAATGCGGAAGCGAAGGGAGCATCCATTGTACTCATTTACAATAAAGAGGGGGAAGGGGATGATCTCTTTGGAATGAATATCGAGGGAACAAATATACCTTCCATTGCTCTTAAGAGAAAGGATGGATTGGCTCTAAACTCTGGAGATCAGATTATAATTCTAGAAGAAGAGATAAAAGAGGTTTCCAAGTATGAAGGGACCATGAGTAAATTTTCATCCTTTGGACCCTCACCAGATTTATTGATGAAACCAGAAATAACGGCACCTGGTGGTAATATTTATTCCACCCAAAATGATGGGAAATATGCAACCATGAGTGGAACTTCCATGGCGACCCCCCATGTTGCTGGTGCCGCTGTGCTTATGAAGGAAAGATTAAAGAAAGACTTCCAAATTCCTGATGATGAGATAGTGGCTCTGACGAAGGCTATCTTTATGTCTTCTGCTAAACCTCATGTGGACCAAGAAACGGGAGCCTATTCTTCTCCTAGGAAACAGGGTGCAGGAATCTTAGATTTGTATCGTGCGATGCATACCAACGTAGTTATTATGGGAAATGTGCGAGATGAGAGTAAAATCTTTTTAGGTGAAGTGGGAAATCATATTGCATTTCCTTTGAAATTAAAAAACTTTGGAAAGGAAGAGTTTACGTATAAAGCTCGATTGGAACTTGTTACAGATAAGGTGGAGCATGGAAAATATACCTTACAACCGAAAAAGTTGATGTCCAAGGAACTGGGTGAAATCACGGTTCCAGCAAATGGTATAGTTTCTATGGAAGTATCCTTTGATTTGACGCAAGAAATTTTAGAGCAGACGAAAGATCAACCCTATGGATTTTTTGCAGAAGGTTTTGTTGTTCTTGAAGATGTGAAAGATAGGGCTCCTGAAATTTCTGTTCCTTTTGTTGGATTCCACGGGAATTGGAAAGACCTTCCGATCTTAGAAGATCTTATCTATGATGAAGGCGCTATTGCACCGGTCTATTGGCCCAATACTCCCACAGAAAACCATGATTATAGTCATTTTTATGCGATGGTGGATGATGTGATTACGGGAAAAGCCAATAGACAGACCTTGGGTGTATATGCGGATTTCTATGATGATTATCGCCGTGTGGACAAAGATCGAATTGCTTTTTCACCCAATGGCGATAGGAATGCGGATGAGCTTCATTTTGCTGGTGTGTTCCTACGAAATTTTGATGATTTTGTTTTCCGCGTGAAGGATATGGATGATCAGGTTCTCTATGAGTCCAGCGGGACAGCAGGATGGAAAAACTTTTTCGGAGAAAGATATCCAAAGGCCACATTTGATGAGGGTTGGAGCTGGAACGGAACGGGAGCAAAGGAAGACGGCGCATATAAAGTTGAGTTGGAAGGCAGATTTGAAGTTGCAGGTAGCCCGTTACAGAAAAAATCATATGTCATTCATGTGGATAGAAAGGCTCCGCAACTTTCGGGTGCAATATTTGATGATACCACGGGTATAGTGACTATTGAAGCGAGTGACGAATTGGGCATTCGAAGAATCATGATTTTGGATGAAACGGATCCACAACATAAAGTGTTGGTGGCTGAGAGTGCTGAACAAAATATACCACTACCCAAGAATATAGACAAAAGTCACTTGCGCGTAGTAGTGGAAGACTGGGCATTTAACCGTAGTTCAGATCGCCTAGAAGATCTTTTGAGCTCGGAAGAGAGAAATATTCTAGCCATTGAGTCAAAAGTGGAGTCAAATACACAACCTTCTAAAATTGAATATGTTGTAAAGAATGTGGATACGGGAGAAGTGGTAGAAAATTTAACTCGAATAAAACCAGGAACCTACGAAGTAAGTGCCACTGTTTCGGATGGGTATATCATTACTCCAGATAGACAAAGGGTAGTCTTTTCAGGTACGGGAGAGACAAAAACGATAACCTTTGTCATTGGTCAAGATCCCAATGCTCTCGTCAATGTAACCATTGGAGGAATCCCTCCGGCGCATTATAATAAACCTCTGACTGTCTTGTTGATCTCACAAAAAGATGGTAAAGAGTACTTGGCGACAGAGGATGAAATGCTAGCAGGATTTTATAAAGTACAGGTTCCCATGGGTTCTTATCAGGTTCTGGTGAAGAATGTACAGCCAGGATGGGATGTGTTGCCCTATCCAGAAGTGGTTCGGGCAGAGAGTTTAGAAGAGATTTCCGTCATCCTAAATTATTTAAGACAAAATGAAATTGGATCCATTCAAGTCATTAGCAAAGCTGTCGACAGTTCTGTTGAGCCATTACCAGAGATTGCGTACATCATTAAAGGAGAAAATGAAAACTGGGCGGAGGTAAATGGTACACACTTACAAATGGGTAGATTTACCGTGGCACCAAGAGAGGTACCGCAAGGATATTTTGTCATTCCCGATGTACAAGAAATTATTTTGACACCAGAGGATCCCAATCAGAGGGTAGAATTTACAGTCTACAAAAAAACAAGTGCTAAAGGGAAAATTAAAATTTTGACTGAGTTCCAAGGCGCGGATACGTTCCCGATGGGAGAGGTTACCTACGCAGTAGAAGACTACTATGGCAATGTTTACAGAGACCTAGAATCGTTAGATTTTGGTGTATATTACATCCATCCTATGCAATATCCCAAGGGCTTTGATTTGGTGGACAAGAGAGTAAAAATAGTTATTACTCCAGATCAACCTGAGGCCACAGGAACTGCCCTATGGTATCGTCTGAACACAAGTGGAAAGAGAGGACTCATCTCCTTGTGGATTGATTTCCCATCGGAGTATCCGAAAGCCATTACATTAGAAATTGAGGATTCCACAGGACAAATTTTGAAAAAAGTGGAAAATAGTGACTTTAGTGGTTCCTTCCGAATGGATCTTCCTTGGGACAGTTACACGATTCGTCCCGTAGAAGTGGATGCTGGATATCATGTAAAGCCTAAGGAATTGGAATTCCGCCTCAATGAGGAATATATGGACCTTGGATCCATTCGTTATATCAAAGGTCAAGAGGGCGATGGAGAAGGAAAAGTGACAGCAGTTCTCTATGCGGGAGACTATACTGGACAGCTCCCGAGTGCAACTCTCTTTGGCCCCAATGGATATGAAAAGTCTATGACGCTTACACCATATCCTCTAGAGCAGGGGGCGTATGTAGGAGAATGTGATGCTCTTCATTATGGAGATTACACCCTTCAATGGGGTCCGTTGGAAGGAAATTTTATCTTGGTTCCTCAAGAATACAAGTTGGATGTACAAAATTATAAAAAAGAACAGACCATCACGAGCTTTATCCAACCCACCTTCCAATTGCAAGTTCTTTCACTAGGTCTTCCACTGGGAGAACTGGTTGAGTATGTAGCCGAGTGGGAATATACGGATGGAAGCAAGAGAATCTCATCCTATGAGGACATGAGCCGACTCCCACAAAATACTAGCTTGAAAATTCGGCCGAAGAAAGTTCCAGATGGATATCGTGTGGAGCCACAAATTTTTTCCATAAAAGTGACGGACGGTACAGTTTTGAGGGATACTTCCTTTACTTATATTAAGGAAGGAGGCATCCCCACGGGAACAGCAAAAATTGTAGCGACGACAGGATCAAGTGATAAGGCCAATGTAGAAATCACTGCGACAAAAGATGGAGAAACCTATTATTTCCAATTGGAAGAAGGCAAGTTTGTTTTAAATAATTTACCTGCTGGAGAGTATGAGGTGTATCCAAAATATAAAACGGGAATCAAAGTTGGATATCCAAATAAAATCGTGATCCAACTTGCCGATGGAGAAGAGAAAGATTTAGGTTGGTTGACATTTAAACCAAGTAAAAAACAGGTAATTCAACTTAATAAGGAACCTGGTATGCCAGAAGTAGAGATTGTGGGGGTAGTAAGGCATTATGCGTTTGGAGAGCTAGTCTATACTTCAGAGAATCTTCCGGAAGACGTGGAGATTGTACTCAAGGCGAAAGAACTTCCTGCAGGATATAAACTTGTCCCCGCTGAAAAGAAAATCATCCCCTATGACGAAGATACGGATGAAGAATGGGATTATTCCAAACCTGTGGTGTTTACGCTGGTAAAAGATACGGGAACGACGGCCGTAGATCATGAATATATTGTACGGGCATACGGTACTTTGGATTCCACTGCCTTTACTGCAGAAAGCTGGATGGATTTTGCCAGAGCAGTAGAGATGCAGAATAAAATAGAACTGCAAGAAACTTTCTTGAACTTAACCTCGAGAGGAAACGGAAAGATTACAGAGATTCTTGTGGATGAGGATTATAATGGATATCCCAGATATACACTAGGAGAAAAAGCACAACTACCAGGAGATTCCTATTCATTAATTTTTATCAATCCTACAACGGGAGAAAAGTTCCCTACGGAGGAAAAACTCTATCTTAATGAGAGTGCAAGAAACATCTATGCACCGGCGGGATGTACCCATGCAGATGTGGAAATCCTCCTACGCAGAGGACCAAGTCATGGCTATGACAGCAAGGACATTATAAAAAATGTACCTTTGAGAAAGGTATCATCATTGGAAGACGGAGATAAAACCGCTTTGAAAGAAGCAATTCAACGGGGAGAAGAAAGTAAGAAAGAAGATAAATATATCAATGCATCTCCTGCCATGAAAGCGGCTCTTGATCAAGCCATTGAAGATGGAAAAGCTGTGGTAGATAGGGTACCGGCCACGGCAGAAGAAATTGAAAAGGCAACAAAAGCCATAGCAAAAGCCATCGAAGCCTTAGATGGAGCAACCTATACTGCACTGGAAAAACTAGTTGAACAAGATCCCAGTCTCAAGGAAAGCTACAAATATAAAGAAGCGGATAAAGACAAGAAAGAAGCTTATGACGCGCTAATTGCAGAAGCAAAAGAGGTATTGACTCTCAAGAATAAGACACAGGCAGAGGTGGATATGTTGGTCCAATCCATCAACTTGGCCATTGCCGACTTGAACGGAACACAGCCAGTAGATCCCGTACCACCCGTAGAACCGGATCAACCGAAGCCACCCTTTGTACCAGATTGGACACAACCCTATGATCCAACTCCCCACTATCCTAATACACCGTCCACCCCTACATCGAAACCTACAACTGCAGATACAACAGATACACCCACACCAGCTGAACCCAAACCAGACTATGGAATGGATATTCGAGTGGTTGGACCGAGTGTGACATTTGATGATATAGAAGGTATTCAGAACGCAGATGAAATTTTGGAATTGGCAAGTCGAGGAATCCTAAAGGGTGTGGAAGATGGCAAAAGTTTTGCACCAATGCAACCTATAACCAGAGCCATGGTTGTTGAAACGTTACGAAGACTTTCAAAAGATAGGGATGAAATAAATACAAGCCTTTTCTTCCCGGACGTTATTGATGGTCAATGGTATTATACAGCGGTAAATTGGGCAGCTGGAAAGGGAATCATTGTTGGAAATGATCAGGGACTCTTCCATCCAAATCAATTCGTGACACGTCAGGAGTTTGCTCTTATCATGAAACGCTTCCTCACACTTCGTAAAATTCCCATGGACAAAGTAAAAGCCTTTGCATATGAAGATCAAGCTGATATACCTGACTGGAGTCTCAATGCAGTAGAAGAGATGGATGGATATGGGCTTGTAGTTGGGCAAACGAAGGAGAACTATCGTCCTTCTTCTACCTATACTAGAGCGGAATTGGCTCACACCTTATATCTGCTCGTAGATAAAGTGCTAGAACGAATGAAGTAAATAGGGAGAGGAAAGGGCCGTGAGGCTCTTTCCTCTGCTTATAGGATAGAAGAAGATGATAGAATTGACAGTGCGTAATCAATATGTCATACTACAATTAAGGGGGAAGTGACATGGAATATACTCGAGAGATAAATCTATTGCTTGAGGCCGCAGTTTATCTTGGAAATCGGGCCAATACCTACAAAACCATCAATATGGAGGAAAGGCTCAAGGCTAGAAATATATCAGATTTGGAGGAGTTTCAGGAACAGTATCAACCCTTAAAAAAGTTAATTCAAACCATGGATCGTGAAATCAAGATCCCCAAAAAATCTATGGAAAAAATTTTCAAGGAGTTTCCTGGCTTCCCGTTCAATAGCATTGGGGGATACTCGCCGGGATTTATATTACTCTATCCTGGAGAAGAACCCTTTGATAAGGATTTGGATGAATTTCTTCACAAAAAAAGAACAATGAACAGAGAGGAGATTTACAGAAATCTTCTTATGGCCATAGACTTTAAGGATGAAGTGAAAGAAACGGATGGAGGGTTTGCGGATCTGTTTTTGAAGAAAGTCACAGAGATGGACTTGCAGCCTGAGGTAAAATTGGGAATTCTCCAACTTCAACCTAGGTATGAAGAATATTTAGAGGAAATGGGTAAGTTACTCCGTCCTGTACTCAATTTTCTCCAAGACCATATCGACGAACTAAATACCATTGCAGAACCATTTTTTCAGCGTTTAACCAATCCAGAAAGCGAAGCCTATGTCAAAGAAACGGCAGGACTCACCGATGATGGAAAGAGTGAAGTGGAAATTATTCCGTTGGTCTTGGGACCGGACACCAATGTCCTTGTAGAACCTATGGGTCAAGATAAGGGATATGTATATGCTGGCGTACTGAGAGATCTTCTGAAGAAACTCATGTATTCCAAAATTATGACAGCAGATAATGCTTTTGACAGAGTGAAACTACTGGGAGACCGAACAAGATTTGATATTTTACTCTTGTTGCGAGAAAATGATGCCTATGCCTCAGAATTGGCTGATCAAATGCAGCTCGCCAGAAATACGATTCATCATCATATGACCAGACTCATTGATGCCGACTTAGTTACTCCGATTCTTGATGGAAATAAAGTCATCTATAGCTTAAACAAGGATCGAATGGGAGATTTATTAGATAAATTGCATACCTTTTTAATTGGGAAATAGAAAGAAAGGACTGGGAACAGTCCTTTTTTTGGTGGAGACAGCATGGGGAATATGGTATAATTTGGTATAGTAGAGCGGAAGTGGGGAGTGAAAGATGAATAGGGCGTATTATTATGACAATATAAAGAAATTTTTGAATCAAGAACAAGACATCATTTTAGCTGAAATGGTATCGAACAATCAATTTGATTTAACTGATCTTCAAAGGAATTCATGGATTGAGGAGATAAAAATATTAAAAGAACAATTAAAGTATTTTGATGAAGGATATGTTGCTTTGGAATATACGATTCCTCGGATTGGAAAGAGAATTGATGCAGTGTTTTTATATAAGGGAGTTGTATTTTTATTAGAATTTAAGGTAGGGAATTCAGCCCACACAAATAAAGACAAAGAGCAGGTGATAGATTATGCTTTAGATCTGAATAGTTTTCACAAGGAGAGTTATAATAAATTACTAGTACCAATTCTGATTTGCACGGAGTCTAAGTATGGAGAATTTGATGAAGAGATATTGTATAAAAGTTCAGAAGAGAGGTTCAATGTACAAAGAGGCAGAATTTTAGAGGTGCAACTATGTAATAAGGAGAATTTGGCTGAATGCATACGAAAAGTAGCGGTCAATCATCCTAATGAGATGAATGTTTCTCCCCTTGATTGGATAAATTCTATTTATATGCCTAGTCCTACTATTGTTGAGGCAGCACAAGCTTTGTACCATGGACATAGAGTTGAGGATATATCACGTAATGATGCTAATGCTACCAATTTAACGAAAACAACTGAGGCAATTGCCAAGATTATTGATTACAGTAAAAATGAGAGAAAAAAGTCTATTTGTTTTGTAACAGGAGTTCCGGGGGCAGGAAAAACTCTTGCTGGTTTAAACATTGCTGTGGATCGTCAAAGGATTGATGAAAATGAGCATGCTGTTTTTTTATCTGGTAATGGACCGCTTGTAGAAGTCTTACAAGAATCTTTAGCTAGGGACGATGTAAAAAGAAATGGAATTAGAAAGAATGAAGCAAAGAGAAAGGCAAAGGAATTTATCCAGAATATACATCACTTCAGAGATGATGCTCTAGCTTTGTCCGATCCACCCATAGAAAAAGTAGCTATTTTTGATGAAGCACAAAGAGCATGGGACGATACCAACTTAAGCAACTTTATGAAGCGAAAAAAAGGGAAAATTGATTTTAACTATTCAGAACCGGAGTTTTTAATTGATGTAATGAATCGTCATGAAGATTGGAGCGTTATTATATGTCTAATTGGTGGAGGACAAGAGATAAATACGGGAGAAGCAGGTTTACCAGAATGGTTTAATTCATTAAATAAAAAATTCAGAAATTGGGAAATATACGTTTCGGATAGAATTGTAGATTATGAATATACATCGGGTAAATCTCTAGTAGAAATGTTTCAAGACTTACACTGTACTATTGAAAGAGATCTCCATTTGTCAGTTTCTCTTAGATCATTTAGAAGTGAGAAAGTGTCGGACTTCGTTAAGGCTGTTCTTGATGTAAATAGGGAAGCGGCTCGTGATTTATATTTGCAATTCAAAGATGTGTATCCCATATGTATTACTAGAGACTTGATCAAAGCAAAAAAATGGATAAGAAACAAAGCAAAAGGCTCACAGAGGTATGGAATGATTGCAAGTTCAGGAGCCAAAAGGTTACGCTCACATGGTATTTGGGTGCAAAATAAAATAGATGCACCCAATTGGTTCCTAAATGACAAAAATGATGTTCGTTCTTCTTTCTTTATGGAAGAAACCGCTACAGAATTCGATATTCAGGGTTTAGAACTAGATTGGACTTTGTTGTGTTGGGATGCAGATCTTAGATTTATAGGTGGGGAATTTAAATATTTTAACTTTGCAGGAACAAAGTGGCAGGTAGTTGGTCAGGAAAGACGAATTCAATATTTAAAAAATACTTATCGAGTATTGATGACTCGCGCGAGACAGGGATTTGTAATTTTTGTCCCCTGTGGAGATAATAACGATACCACTAGAAAGACATCCTATTATAATGGAATCTACAATTATTTTATTTCACTAGGGCTAGAATCTTTGGATTAAATTGTGTAAAGTAGAGAATACATGTAAAACAAAGGATACGTAACAAATGAAGATACTAATCATTCACGGGTGGATGAATTCTCAGGAGAGATATAGGGATCTTGGGAGCCGATTGCAAGATGTGGCCCAGGTGGAGTACTATGAGTTTCCTGGGTTTGGGTCCAGGGCCTATGGTTCTTTTCGTTTCAACATATTGGAGAAATACAGGGAGGATTTGTCTTCTTTTTTAAGGGGGCGTTCCTATGATTTGATTGTGACCCATTCCATGGGAGGGAACATTTTGCTCCGTGTATTGGAGAGGGAAGATGTGGATGCAAGGGCCATTCTTTTTTCCAATACGGCATATTTTGGTGTGGATTCGCTAAAGCCCCTTGCATGGTGTACTCCTATCCCTGTGGCTGGGTTGGTTCTTTTTCGCATGTTGCCCCAGAGGTTTGCTTGGAGGGTGGCAAAAAAAATTGCCCATGGCATGTTCCATCGGTACAAATCCTATGATGAGATTACGTTTCACGATGTGCGTCGTGCCAATCCCATGGCCGCAGGACTTTGTCTTACGGGGCTTACCTATGATAGATTCCGGTATTCGGGTAGAAAGAGAAAGGCCAAATTTTATGTTAGTTACAGTGAGGAAGATTGGGAGGTATCTCGCAAAAAGACCGATCTTTTGATTCGGGATTTGAATCCTCTAGGAGTATGTTCTTTCCCCGGTGGACATATGGTGGCCTTGGAGGCCAAGGAGGCGTATGAGAAGTTCCTTCGAAGGTTGCTTCGTACTATTTAAAAATTACCCCTCAGGAGAAATCTGTTGGGGGTGTTTTTTTGTTGAAAGGAAAAGAGAAACATTCCATGAAAGATGGCATCGTGCATTGCTTATGGCGGACAGGGGGGACAAAAAACACTAAAAACTTTTTATTGACAACATTGCTTCTCTGTGATAAAATAGAAAAAATTTACCTAAGGGAGGAGTCATATGCAAAAGAAAAAGCTGAATCTGTCCGTTCAGATTCTCATTGGATTGGTCCTAGGAATCGTTGCGGGTCTCTTGCTTCAAAAGAACCCTGAAATTGCGACGAAGTACATTCGACCCCTAGGAACCGTATTTCTCAACGCCATTAAGATGATTATTGTTCCCCTTGTTTTTTCATCTTTGGTGGTGGGAGTATGTAATTTAAACGATATCAACAAGCTGGGGTCCCTCGGAGGGAAGACGTTTTTATACTATATGTTTACTACCCTACTTGCTGTAAGTCTGGGATTGGTCTTTGCCAACATTTTAAATCCCGGATTGGGTTTTGCATTGCCGACGGAGGAGCTCATCGTCGAGGCCAAGGAAGCACCGAGCTTCATTGAAACCCTTGTCAATATTATCCCCTCCAATCCTCTACAGAGTTTGGTGGGGGGCAATATGCTTCAAATTATCGTATTTGCCCTGGTCCTTGGAGCAGGAATTTTGGTCATCGGCGAGAGGGGGCGGGCACTCTATCAAGTATTTGATGGACTTGCTGAAACCATGTATAAAATCACCGGTTGGATCATGCGATTGGCTCCCATTGGGGTCTTTGGATTGATGACTCCCGTGGTGGCAAGCCAAGGAATGGATGTGTTACAACCCCTTCTTAAGGTAATCATTGCGGTCTATCTGGCTTCCATTGCCCATATGCTCATTACCTACTCCTTGACGGTTCGATTCTTGGGTAGAAGAAGCCCCTTGGAATTTTTCAAGGGAGCATTCCCCGCTTGGGTCACTGCCTTTACCACGGCTTCGTCTTCCGGGACCTTGCCCGTATCCATTGCCTGTGCAGAGGAAAATTTAAAGGTACCCAAGCCCGTGGCATCCTTTGTATTGCCCCTCGGCGCCACCATTAACATGGATGGTACAGCCATCTATCAAGGGGTATGTGTCCTCTTTATCGCCCAAGTCTATGGATTGGATTTGAGTTTTGCACAGCAAATCACCGTTGTACTTACAGCAACCTTGGCATCCATCGGTACTGCCGGTGTGCCGGGCGCTGGACTCATCATGCTTTCCATGGTTCTCCATTCGGTGGGGCTGCCCTTAGAGGGAATCGCCCTTGTGGCGGGAATCGATAGAATCCTTGATATGATGAGAACATCGGTAAACGTACTGGGAGATATTTCCGCATCGGTCATTGTTTCCCGTGGTGTCGATGTCCAACAACAAGAATAATGGTACAAAAAGAGGGAGTCTTCGGACTCCCTTAAACTATGCTTTTTATTTTTTTCCAGAGTCGTTTGAAAAAACCGCTTTTCTCCACCGTTTCCTTTGCCACGAGTTCCATCTGATAGACCACTTTTCCATCTTCCAAAAGAAGCATCTGTCCGAGGGTGTCCCCCTCTTGGATGGTTTCTTCCGGCATGGCATAAAATTCCCGTTTTAATTTGTAATTTTTTCGCAAATCCAATACCAGGTCCATGGGGCTTCGAACGGCCGTTTGGATCGTAGGTTGTTCAAAGAGAATGGGATCTAGTTCTCGTTCATAGATTTTATCTGTAGATAGCACCCTTTGCCAGCGGAAGGATTGAAGACCGAAATCTAAAAGTTCTTTGGTTTTTTTTAATCGTTCTCCATCGGTTTTTGCCCCCAACACAAAGGATACGATTCTCCGCTGTCCTTCTCTCCCTTCGGCCTCTTGGGTCAGGGTGGCAATGAGGCATTTTCCGGCTTTGGTGGTGGTTCCTGTTTTGAGTCCATCCAGGGTGGGATAGGTTTTTTCTCGTAAAAGGGGATTGGTGTTGGTGACGGTAACCACATAGCGTTCTAAGGTATATTGGGGCTTTTTGGTGTATTCTAGCACCTCCGGATAGTGTTGGAGCAAATGCTTGACAAGCAAAATAAGATCTTGGATGGTGGAGGTGTTTTGATCGTCGGTGGATAGAATGGGAAGACCGTGGGAATTGATAAATCGTGTATGTTCCATCCCCAACTCTTTGGCCCGCTGGTTCATAGCTTTGACAAAGGCTTCTTCAGTGCCGCTATGGGCTTTGGCAAGAAGGAGTGCTGAGGAATTGGCTGAGCGTACGAGAAGTAAATTTAAAGCTTCTTCCACCGTAATTTTATGGCCCGGTTGCAAGGGAACATCGGAGCCGTAGAGGGATGTTTCCTCTTGAGTGTAGGTTAGCTCCATATCTTTTGTGAGTGTTCCCTGGTGGAGGGCATCAAAAATCAAATCGGCCACCATGAGTTTGGATATACTGGCAATGGCTACGATTTCCTCGATGTTTTTTCCTTCCAATATGCGATCTTCCACTGCATCGTAAAGAGCATAGATGATTTCTTGATCTTTGGCATATTGGTGATGGGGTACAATGTAAAGGAATAAGAAAAAGACCGCTACCAACAGGAGGGTCTTGCGTTTTATGTTAAAAAACATGGATACCTCTCTTATGAATTCATGTAGGCGTAACGAAGTGCTTTATATAACAAATATCCCAGCGTGGCACCGAAAAGATTCAAGAGCAGGTGATCGGTGCTTGTGATGCCGGATTTGGTCAGATATTGTAAAATTTCAATGGAAAAAGATATGGCTGCTGCCACACCCAATATGGGTAGATAGGTTTTGGTTCTTTTGTCCAAAAAGGGAAGAATAAATCCCAGTGGTAGGAAAAAGACAATATGCCCGGCCACAGGGGTGAGAGCATCGGCGTTAGTCCATGTGCTTGCTTTAAAAAGACTTCCCAGTGCGGAGGTGTTTTGAAAGGGTATGAGTTCCAATCCACGCATGGCATGGCCACTTAGGATTCTGGTAAAAATTGAGTGCTTTAAAAGTACATACATATAGTAGATAAAAACGAGGATGGCAATCATTCGCACGATGATTGCTCGTTCTGATTTCTGCGACATAGGCACCTCCTCTTTTTATTATAGGAAAGTTAGGATGAAATTGCAAGAAAGAAGACGGGACCTTTCAAAAGATCTATCATGTATTTTAAATCAAATCCCTTAGAAGCTATATTATGGATAAAAAATATGTTACAATAGGAGCATGAAAAGGAGGAAGCTATGATACAAGTATTTTCTGAAATTACTCCCTTGAAGAAAGTGATTTTACATCGGCCGGGTAGAGAGCTTTTGAATCTGGCACCGGATATGTTGCCGGAGCTTTTATTTGATGAAATTCCCTACTTGGATAAGGCCGTAGAAGAACACGATGCCTTTGCAGATATCTTCCGCAAAGAGGGAGTAGAAGTATATTACTTAGAAGATTTGGCGGCCAAGGCCATTGAAAAAGAACAAGTCAAGCGAGCTTTCATCGATGATTTTATAAAGGAATCCCATATCACGTCGCCTAGAGAAGAAGCTTTTGTTCGTGAATTGCTGGAAGGATTGGAAGGCAAGGATCTCATTCTTCGAACCATGGAAGGGATTCGTAGAGAGACCATGGGAGAATATCCCTGCAAGAGCTTAACGGATTTTATTTCTAGAGAAAATTATTTTATCACCAACCCCATGCCCAATCTCTACTTTACCCGAGATCCCTTCAGTCTTATGGGGACCAAAGTAAGTCTCAATCGGATGTGGAGTGATATTCGAAACAGAGAAACAATTTATGGAAAGTATATTTTTGAACATCATCCCGATTTTTCTGGCACCGAGTTTTATTATAAGAGGGAATCAGCCCATTCCATCGAAGGGGGAGACGAACTTATCGTAAGCCAAGATACCATCGCCATTGGTATCTCACAGAGAACAGAGGCCAAAGCTGTGGAACAAATTGCAGAATCCATATTATTCGCGGGAGAATTTAAGCAAGTGCTGGCCTTCGTCATTCCCAAGAAGAGAGCCTTTATGCACCTTGATACGGTCTTTACCATGATTGATCACGATTGTTTTACGGTGCATCCCGAAATTGAAGGCCCCTTGGAGGTCTATTCATTGACCAAGCCGGGTAGTGATATTGTGGTGACCAAAGAAGAGGGGACACTGGAGCAAATCCTAGGAAAGACCCTGCAACTTGATCAAGTGCGATTGATTCGTTGTGCTGGAGGAAACCCACTGGATGCTTCGAGAGAACAATGGAGTGATGGTTCCAATACACTGGCCATTCGCCCAGGAGAAGTGATTGTCTATGATAGAAACACGGTGACAAACGAAGTCCTCGACAAGGCAGGTGTGAAACTTCATGTCATGGTTTCTGGCGAGCTCAGTCGTGGTAGAGGGGGCCCCCGTTGTATGTCTATGCCTCTCGTCCGTGAAAAAGAATAAAAAAAGCTGCAACTGCAGCTTAAGGGATCCTTCGGGATCCTTTTTTAATAGATTTGTATTGGGGTGCAGATAGGATTATTCTGAATCTATTTCTGCGTCCATTTCCATTTTTTGTTGCTTGGCACGTTTCCCATTCATTTTTCTGGTTTTCTTTGTGGAGCCATAAAAAATATCCATCAAGTCAAAAAAGGCTTGTTTCTTTTGGGAATAGGTTATGTTTTTATCTGCAAAAAAGGTTCTTGCTTCTGCCAAGAGAAGTGAACTGTCCTTGGGACGACCGAGCATACGATCACGATTTACTTTCAGGGAGAGGGTTTTACTATCGGCTAAGAGATAGTTTAGGTCCACTCCATAGAAATTGGCCATAGATAAATAGGTGTTGTGATCACGGGGGACCCTTTCTCCTAATTCGTAAGATTTATAACTCCGAATGCTCACTCCAATGGCTTCGGCTGCCACGTCCTGTGTGATACCTTTTTGGGTACGTAATTCTCTTAATTTTTCTGAAAACTCCATGTTGTTCCTTTCCTTGTATTAGGCATCTGAAAGATGGGTACTATAAAAAGTACGCATCACTCCAATTTTCCCGGCATCTTCCATCGATTTCGGTGAAAAAATCGGGAGTATCCTGTTGAAATATTTTGGAGGCATATCCTAATCGAGTCAATTCATTGAGTTTTAACACCATGAGATTTACGTTTACCTGCATCGCCTGCGCCATCTGGGAATAGGTATATCCATCCTTTGCCAAGGAAAGAACCTCTTCATTTGGCAAGAGTAGATGCGCAGCAAAAACGTTGGCTTCTGTTTCTTGCTCGGTGGTTATGTTCAGAAGCGTATGTTCCAAAAGACCGGCATGGTCTCTGTGATACATATCATGGCCCAATTCATGGGCAAGCACCATGCGCAAAAGTGCGGGATGTAGCCGATTGTTGTAAAAAACAAAGCGATTTCGGGCAATCATCCTGTACATTCCGAGAAGCTTGGTAGAGGCTGGGAAGTCAATCAACTTCACATTTCTCTCCTTCAAAATCCTTTCGGGATCGCGGGTTCCGTGATGACGAACCAGTGCTTCCACATCATGGTATATTTGTTTGTAAAAGGACATTAGGATTCCTCGTTTTTCCGATATTTCTTCGGCGTATATTTCTTGTTTTCTTGTTTTGCCATATAATAGGCCTCTTGGATGGCGTCTAGAATGGCTTTTTTATCTTCCAAACTCACTTCGCCTCCAGCAAAAAGACCGAGCATACCGTTGACAATTTCTTGGGCGTCTCTGGCCCCTCGAGGACCATAGACTTCTCCTGTGGAGAGGACAAAATACTCCTCATCGGTGAGCAGATAATTGACATCCACCTTGAAAAGGTCAGAAAGGATGTGGTATGTCTTTCGATGGCGGGGTCGTTGATCGGCATTTTCATAAGAGGATACAGTACGTAGAGATACACCGATCTTTTCGGCTAGTTCTGCTTGTGTCCAGCCCTTTTCTTCACGTAGTCTTCTAATTTTGTTTCCAAAACCCATATTCCATTTCCTTTCTACTTATAGTATAACACAATTTTATAAAATTTGCTCCTGTTTTAATAAAAAATATTTACCTATACTGCAAACACAAATCTTTATACGAACCATGAATTCGTGTGTGGTAAGATGAACTTCTAAATTCAGTATAATACGAATAACAAAAATTTTCAAATTAACCCTGATGGATGTAGGCTGAAGGGAGGGTCACCATATGTTGACGCTTCCCCGGGAACTTGTTCAATTGGAGGAGACCGGCGAAGCTGATGCTTGTACTTCCAAATTTTTCTCGAATTTGATACATGACCTCATCAACCTTTTCTTTTTTATGGAGCGTTTCAAAATCAGAGAAACAATCGGATTGTCTTGGAAGAGAAGCAGAAACCAGATTGATGGCACGAATAGTCAGGCTGCGGATGGATTTTTTCCAAGGATAATTTGTTTGAAAAAGTTCAAATCCAGTCTTGGTTAAAAGAGATGGACTTTGGGTGGGAAGAGGAAGAGGCCCTTGGTATTGGACGGTGATAAGATCGGAATCTCGTACGGAAATTTGTACGCCCTGAGCCGATAGTTTTGCCTTTCGAAGCCGCGAGGAGACGTCGAAGGCCAGTTCGGTGAATACTCGGCGAACTTCTATGTCATCGACGAGATCGGCCGTACAAGTGATTCCATGTCCAATGGATTTTATGGGGGGCTTTTGATCCGCATCCATGACAGGAGCTTCATCTCGTCCATTGGCATAATGCCAGAGATGAACTCCGGGGATACCCAACCAGGTTTTTAGTAAATGGGGATCGGTTTTTGCCAATTGGCCGATGGTATCAATGCCTCTTTTTTTTAACTTTTGTTTTGTGGCAGGACCCACTCCTAAGAGTTCCTTGGTGGGGAGAGGCCACACGGTTTGGTGAAGATCTTCTCGGCGGATGACGGTCACAGCATCGGGTTTTTTCAAGTCGCTTCCCAACTTGGCAAAAATTTTATTATAGCTTACGCCCACACTGACGGTGATGCCCAACTCTTTTTTGATTCTTTGGCGGATGAGCTGGGCGATTTCTTCTCCGGTTCCATGAAGATTTTTAGAACCGGTCACGTCTAGCCAACATTCATCGAGGCCAAAGGGTTCCACGCGATTGGTGTAGCTATAATAGATTTTGCGGGCCATCCGTGAATGTTCCAAATAAGCGTCATAATGGGGCGGGACGACCAAAAGGGATGGACATTTTTGCTTGGCTTGCCAGATGGCTTCTCCAGTTTGTACCCCTCTTTCTTTGGCCTCTTGGGACTTGGCAAGAACGATTCCATGCCGTTCATCGACGGATCCACAGACGGCGAGGGGAATGCCCTTCCACTGAGGATGCATTTTCACTTCTATGGAAGCATAGCAATTGTTCATATCTACATGTAAAATACTTCGTTCCATTGGTTTCTCCTTATAGGTAAAGATCCTAGATAAAAACAAAGGGGATCATTCTTCATATACGCAACTCAACTACATATACAGTATACGCAATTTAATTTCATATGTCAAGAAGAAAGTGGAGAAAAATTGAAGTTCAAATTCATTTATTTGGCCATAAATTATTTCAAGAATCCCCAATTCATGGGATATATCGCTGTTATATATATCTTGGAAAGGAACCTTCAAACCATTGCAATTGCATAATTATAGCATGTGTTAGGAGGGCTATTTGACAAGGTGGCAAAAGAGAGGTAGAATAATTCTGTAAGGAGGAAGTATGATTTTAAAACGTACCTTCCTGATTTTTATTCTGATCATCTTTTTGGGCGCCATTAGCGTTCACGCCGAAAAGGTGAAGGTGGAGTTTCGTATGGAAGATCAATCCCACATGAAAACCATCGACACAGAAGAAAGTCTGGAACAATTCATTGAAAAAGAATTCCCTGGATATGGTATTTTCGATAGACAGATACCAGCCGAGGGAGTCGTATACAATTTGGAACCATTGCAGCCCCTTGAATTAAATGATGGAGGCACAAAGCGGACTGTAGAAGTACCGCTGCGTACCGTGAAAGAAATTTTACAATATCTAAATGTGGAAGTAAGAGAAAAAGATGTGGTTTTGCCCGCTCTGGATAAGATTCCCGAAGACGGAAAGATTTTTATCTTTCGTATTGAGGAAAAACACCAAGAAACCCAAGAGGTAGCTCCTTTCGAAATTATTGAAAAGATCAATCCTCTCCTGCAGCCGGGCACAGAAAAAGTGATTCAAGAGGGTCGTGACGGACTAAAGAGAGTCATAAAAGAAGAACGCTATGTCAATGGTATATTACGCTCGGTGGCGGTCATTAAAGAAGAAATTCTACAAAGTGCCCTGCCGAAAATCGTAGAAAAAGGAAAACCCATGCCCGAGGTCATCACCCGGGGTGAGGTGCGGTCTATAATCATGGTCGCAACGGCCTATGAAGCTGGCCCTCGCTCCACTGGAAAGCGTCCAGGAGATCGGGGCTATGGTATCACAGCCTCCGGTACTTTGGCTCGCCGAGGTACGGTGGCAGTGGATCCCCGCGTGATTCCCCTAGGAACAAAGTTCTACATCAAGAGCTTGGATCCGGAGATTCCCGATTATGGCTATGCCATTGCGGAAGATACCGGAGGGGCAATTAAGGGACATAAGATTGATTTATTTATGAATACGGTGGCGGAGTGCTTCCAATTTGGAAGACGGAAGGTCATGGTTTATATCTTACCAGCCGACACGCCCATTGATCTTTTCAACTAACCGCTATATGCGGTTTTTTGAATGCTTTGGTTGAAGAAAGTCTGGGACTGGTGTATAATAAAAGAATAAATGTATATTGAATGAGAAAGAATCGGAGGACAATATGTCGTATTATTTGACCACACCAATTTATTATCCCAATGGAAATTTACACATTGGACACACCTACACAACCATTGTGGCGGATGTGATTAAGAAGTACAAGCAATTGCAAGGGGAAGAGGTCTTTTTTGTGACGGGAACAGACGAGCATGGACAAAAGATTGCCGAGTCTGCGGCCAAGGCACACAAGGGTCCAAAGGAATTTACCGACGAGATTGTGGCCACGGCAAAAAGCCTCTGGAAGATTCTTGGAATAGACTATGATTGTTTTCGAAGAACCACCGACGAAGAGCATGGTCGAGTGGTGCAAGAGGTTTTCAAGAAACTCTATGACAAGGGAGATATCTATAAGGCCATTTATAAGGGACTGTATTGTGTTCCCTGTGAAGCCTATTTTACAGAGAGTCAGGCAGATGAGGGGTGTTGCCCCGACTGTGGAAGAACTTTGATTGACCATGAAGAGGAAAGCTATTTTTTCCGTCTCAGTAAATATGTGGAACCCCTTCGTCAATGGTACGAAGAAGCTGATATTGAACCGGCCTATGCCAAGGAAGAGATGATTAAGAATTTCTTGGACCAGGGACTGGAAGATTTGAGTGTGAGCCGTTCCACCTGTGATTGGGGAATTCCCGTTCCGTTTGATGAAGACCATGTCATCTATGTTTGGATTGATGCACTTTGCTCCTATCTAACGGGAGTAGGCTATGGCGTTGATGAGGAATTATTTCAAAAGTTTTGGCCCGCAGATTTACACCTGGTAGGAAAAGAAATACTTCGATTCCATATCATTATTTGGCCAGCTCTATTGATGGCCATGGAATTGCCCTTACCTAAAAAGGTCTTTGCCCATGGTTGGATTGTCTTTGATAATGATAAGATGAGCAAATCCAAAGGGAACGTCTTCTATCCAGAACCCATCGTTGAGACTTTGGGTTCGGATGTCTTGAGATATTTTATTCTACGGGAATTTTCTTTTGGATCCGATGGAAACTTTACCATTGAAAAATTGGTCAGTCGATACAATTCTGATCTGGTCAATGACCTGGGAAATCTGGTGAGTCGAACCTGTGCCATGATAGAAAAATATTATGAGGGGGAGATTCCAGAACCTTCGGAATATCTTCCGGTGGATAAAGAATTACAAAATGCCATGGTAGAAGCAAAGACTTCATTTAAGGTCCATATGGAGGATCTAAAATTCCATGTGGCTTTGGAATCCGTCTTTGGTCTCATTCGAAGAGCCAATCGCTACATCGATGAAACGGAGCCTTGGATTTTGGCCAAGGAAGATAAGGAGCGTCTTGGAACGGTGTTGTATCTCTTGAGTGAAGCCATTGTGGAAAGTGCTCGCTTGTTGAGTCCTGTCACCCACCAAACCTCAAAGAAGATTTTTGAAAAAATGGGTTTGGGAAAAGATGAGATTAGAGAAGGCCAAATGAAACCGGGCCTCAAGGTCTACAAGGGTGAAAACCTTTTCCAAAGGGTGGAACCATCCATAGCAGAAGAGATAGCGGAGAAAAATGGAAGGCTGTTTGCCTCTCGTATGGAAGCCTTGCATACATCTGTGGAAGGATCGGACACAAACACAGAAAAGAAAGAAGAAATACAAAATGAAGAGACCCCCATTACCATGGACGATTTTTCTAAAGTGGAGATGAGGGTAGGAAAGATAGAAGAAGTAGAGGATCATCCCAAGGCAGACCGCTTGTATGTCTTACAGGTAGACTTGGGCACAGAAAAAAGAACCATTGTTTCAGGGCTCAAAGACCATTACACCAAGGAGGAACTCCAAGGGAAGGTGGTTGTTGTGGTGACCAATTTGAAACCCGCCAAGTTACGGGGGATTTTGAGTGAAGGAATGGTCCTTGCATCGGGAGGAGAAAGTCTTCGCCTCATTGTGCCTGAGGAAGGTGCTTTGCCGGGGAACCTCATCTCATAAGGAGAGATATATGCGATTTATGGATGCCCATGTCCACCTAGATGACGAAAAGTTTGACGGGGATAGGGAAGAAATTATAAAAAACTTTCATAGAGACGGAGTAGAATTGGTAGTCAATGCGTCCTGTGATTTGGAGACGTCGAAAAAGAGCGTCGCTCTCATAGCCTACGAAAATGTCTATTGTGTCATCGGAGTTCATCCTCACGAGGCAAAGACCTACTTGCCCGAACACATGGCTTGCTATGAAGAGATGCTCACCAAAGATAAGGTATTGGGTGTGGGTGAATGCGGATTGGATTATCATTATGATTTTTCCGATCGTCCCACACAAAAGAAAGTCTTTGAAATCATGATAGATTTGGCCAATCGAAAGGATGTTCCTTTGGTGATTCATTCCAGAGAAGCGGTCAAAGACACACAGGATATGCTCTTTTCCTTGCGGAAGGATGGACCCACCCTCATCCATTGTTTTACCGGCGCCAAGGAAGTTGCCAGAGAGTATATAAATCAGGGCTATTATTTGAGTATTGGCGGTGCACTCACCTTTAAAAATGCCCGCCATGTGGTGGAGTCGGTGGACTATGCTCCCATGGAACATATTTTATTGGAAACCGATGCTCCTTATATGACACCGGTGCCATTTCGTGGCAAGAGAAATGAGCCCAAGTATATTACCCATGTGGTGGATAAAATTGCAGAAATCAAGGGGTTACCTAGAGAAGAGGTCATTCGAATCTGCAATGAAAACACCAGAAAATTTTACCGACTATGATACAAGAAGTCATCATCGTAGAAGGTAAGGACGATATTACTCGGGTGCGACAGGCATTGGATTGTGAGGTCATTGCCACGGGCGGTATTCATATTTCACCACAACGGATGAAAGAAATTGTGGAAATAACCTCCCGTAGAGGAGCCATCATTTTGACGGATCCCGATCATGCTGGTGGTAAAATTCGTGCCATGTTGCGAAGAAATCTCACCTGTCCAGTGAAAGAGGCTTTTATTTTACGGGAGCTATGCACGGCAGAGGGAGATGTGGGAATTGAGAATGCTTCTCCCGAGGAGATTCGCCAAGCCATTGAAAGAGCAAAGCCCATTCGGACAGAAAAGACAACCCATTTTGATAGTGCGTTTATGTTTCGCCATGGTCTTACCGGACGTGCCGACTCCAAGAGGAGAAGAGAATATGTGGCAAAAAAACTGCATATGGGTCGTCCCAATGGCAAGGAATTTCTACGCCGATTGAATGCCTTTGCCTATGAGGTGGATGAGGTGGAAAAAATACTTCAAGAATTGGACGGTCGTGATGAATAGAATCTATCACCCCTCCCGGACCAGGGAAATTTTAGAACAATGGAATCTCATGTTGAAGAAAAGTTTGGGTCAAAACTTTTTAATTGATGGCAATATATTGGAGAACATTGCCATGGAAGGAGAGGTTGGGCCGGGAGATGTTATATTGGAAGTGGGACCGGGAATCGGCTCACTCACCGAAGAGCTTCTGTTGCGAGGAGCCTATGTGCGTTCAATTGAGCTCGACCAGAGATTGTATCCCGTGCTGGAAGAGAATCTCTCTTCTTTTGAAAGGTTCCAGTTGATCCGTGGCGATGCGACGGAGAAGGAAATTTTTGAAATGGGAGCACTGGGTGATGGGCATATGGCCCAAAAATTCATTGCCAATCTGCCCTATGTAGTCACAGCACCCCTTTTAGAGCGGATTTTTATGAGTGAAGCACCCTTTCAACGAGCTGTAATTATGGTTCAAAGGGAAGTGGCAAAACGAATGATAGCAAAACCTGGAGATGCGGAATACTCTTCTCTATCCGTCTTTGTATCCTATTGTAGCAAGGCTAGGGAGGCCTTCACCGTAAAGGCGGGATCATTTTTTCCAAGGCCCAAGGTAGAATCCACGGTGGTGGTCTTAGATACTATACAAAAACCCACCCATGTTGGGGAATTTATGAAAGTGGTTCACGGTGCTTTTGGAATGCGTCGGAAGACCGTTTTAAATGCTCTTTCCATGGGATTGGATATGGCAAAAGACAATGTACAATCCATATTGGAAGAAGCGGAAATTTCTCCTAGTGCACGAGCAGAAGAACTGGGTCTAGAAGATTTTCAAAGATTGTATGAAAAAATGACCAAAGAAGGGAGTTGTTATGACAGCGGAATATTTTGATTTATTGGGAACGGAAGGACTTAGAATTTTGGGAGATTTATTTAAATCCATGGGAGAGCCATCTCGACTGAAAATTTTAGATCACCTGAGCTATGGAGAACATTGTGTAAATGAACTTGCGGAACTGACAGAACTGTCCCAGTCTCTCGTCAGTCACCACTTGCGGTTGCTGCGCAACATTGGAGTGGTCAAGGCCCATAGACAGGGGCGGCAGGTGTATTACTCCTTGGATGATGATCACATTTTAAATATATTCCTCCAAGGGAAGGATCACATCAAACATATGCACTTAAACGAAGATGAATAAATTGTTTTAAATCTATAGATTGGGGTATATGTAAGAAGAAGTAAAGAAGGAGGTATGACTATGAAAAATGTGATTATTTATACTTCAGATAGTTGTCAATTTTGCCACATGGCAAAGGACTTTTTGAAGGAACACAACGTAGAATACACAGAAAAAAACATCAGTCAAGATAAGGAAGCCATGTTGGAATTAAGAGAAAAAGGATTCACCGGTGTACCCCTTATCATGGTGGATGATGAAACCATTTATGGGTTTGATCAAGACAAATTGGAAAAGGCGTTGGATCTATAATGATAGACAAGGACATGTATATTTGCGAGCTAATCCAGCTTAAGCCCGAAGCGGCCTACTTATTGATGAGTTATGGAATGGCTTGTATTGGTTGTCCTGCTAGCCAAATGGAAACCATTGAAGAAGCTTGTATGGTCCATGGAATTAACATGGATCGATTATTGGAAGATTTGAATCGTTTATAACTCCCTCCGGGGAGTTTTTCCATGGGAATTTTTAAATATACACAAAAAATATCAATACACCCCATAGGTCAAGCCTATAGAAAAACTCCGTTTAAAAAGGTGCTTAGCGTTGCAAGAACTGATTGTCACAGGGTTTAGCTTATTATTTTAAGCCTTGACAAATCATCACAAATGTGATATTATAGTAAAGAAGACAATTACAATGTGGGAAGGAGAGATTTCCTATGCAACGAGTAGAAGATATTAAGAGAAGTTTGGCAGACTTGGTTGGCCAAGAGGTCAACATTGAGGCAGATCGTGGACGAAATAAGAGTATGGAAACAATAGGAAAAATCGCGAATACCTATCCTGGAGTATTTACGGTGGAGGTATCCTTTGGTTCCGAATCCAGTGGAATTGTCAGTTATTCATACACAGATGTATTATGTGAAAAAGTTAAAATAACACCACTTAGCTAAAGAATCGAGGTTCGATTCTTTTTTTTGTAAATTTCTTTTCTTTTTGGTATAATGAAATCAATATCAAATTTGGAGTATCTATGAAAGAAATTTGCAAGGCGAAACTCAATTTGGATCTTCGCGTTATTGCTAAGAGAGAAGACGGATATCATCAGTTGGTGACCACCATGAGTGAAATCAACATAGGAGATGTTTTAACTGTTCTCCCTGCGACGGAGGATCGATTTATCTGTGACCTTCCCTCCATTGCTGAGGATAATTTGGTGATGAAAGCACTTCTTTTGCTACGCCAGATTCGAAAGGTTCCACCTCTCCACATTATATTGGAGAAAAAAATTCCAATCGCCAGTGGCATGGGTGGGGGTTCGAGTAATGCAGCCACTTTTCTTTCCATGGTCAATCGAGAATTTTCCCTGGCATTGACCAAAGAGGAACTGGAAACTTTGGCCGTCCAACTTGGTATGGATGTGACATTCTTTCTATACGGAGGATTGGTGCGAGCAGAAGGCCGAGGAGAGCTTCTATTCCCCTTGGAGGGCAAGATGGGTCACGCCTTGGTGGTGTATCGTGTGCCATCTTCTTCTAAAGAAGTTTACGAGGCTTTGACGGAGGAGGACATCCAAAGAGACTGTTCCAATACCCTATGGGATGTGGCATTACGAATCAATCCAAAATTGAGAGAGTTTTCTACAGAGCTACAAAGGCTCGATCCTCGCTTTACAATGAGCGGGGCCGGTGGATCCTTTTTCCTTTTGGATCATGATCTGGAAACATTGGAAAAGTACAAGACAAAAATCGATGCTCCTTTCCGAGAAATTGTGGAGTTGAAACTACCGTAAGAGGTGAAGTATGGTCGTTGTTTTCTTGTTCATCAAAGCTATTTTTGCCATTGTCTATTTAACGGGACTCATTATGATGGCCAATTATTTTTTCAAAAAGTCCTATGGTAATGGATTATACAATTTAAGTGGGATGTTGACCGTTGTGGGAATTGTTCTTACGGGGCAAGTTTTTATTTGCCGTGCCTATGCCCTCTTTACAAAAAGCGAACGATCCCTTCATGTCTTGGGATGGAGCCGCATGGGGTTTGTATTATTCTTTATTCTGTTGAACTTATTTAGTTATTATATGTATATTCAGGCCTTTCAAAAAAAGAGATATCAGCAGCAGCAAAATATTATCTTGGCTTTGGGGCTGATCGCCGGTATTCTTACCGTGCTACCGCAAAACGATTACTACAAGGTTTCTCCGGGAATGTTGATGCCCACATTGAGAGCCATTCCTTCCATATTGATGGGACTCTATGTCTCATTGATTTTATTGATGGATGGATATTATAAACGAAATGCCGATTTTCAAAAATATGCCGCATTGCTGGCAGCGGTACAAGTAGTTCATATGGTATATGCTTTTATTTTAAAGGCAGACGCTCGAAAAGAATTTGTCATCTTTGCCATGATATGTTTGCTCTTTATACTTATGGTGCGAATTTTTTATCGTAAACTCGCCATTCATAATGCCTTGGACCGTTTCTAAGACCTGGATAGGTCTTTTTTATTGGGACGGGTCCGCATTAGTCTATGGCGGGACAGTCCCGTAAAGGTTCATAAGGGAATGCTCGTTTAAAACGATTCTTTTTGGGGTAGGAATAAAATACCAATATAAAGGAGGTAAAGTATATGGGTATATTATACGCACTTATTATCGGAGGCTTGGCCGGATGGATCGCCTCTCTTATCATGAAAACAGACCATAAGATGGGTCTTCTTGCCAACATCATCGCAGGTATCGTCGGGGGAGCCCTCGGTGGCTGGATCCTCGGTTTACTCAAGATAAAACCAGAAGGCGCTTGGTACTACGATCTACTCGTAGGTGTTTTTGGTGCCGTTGTCCTCATTGCAATTATCAATGCAATCATGAAGAGAAAATAAAATGCACTTAATCGAAGAGATCAAACAAAAACTAAAGGGGAAGAACATTTCCATTGTGCTTCCCGAAGGGGAAGATGAGCGAGTGGTGAAAGCCGCTCGCCTCCTTCATGATGAGGGCATTGTACGTCCCATCCTCTTAAAGAAGAAAGAAGATTCCATTTCTTTGGATTCTGATTTTGAGGTCATTGACATCGATGGATATGACATAGAACCTCTTGTGGAAGCTTTTGTGGAGCGCCGAAAGGGGAAAATCGATGCAGATGGTGCAAGAAAGTTACTTAGGGAAGATTCCAATTATTTTGGTACCATGCTCGTGTTCACAGGCAAGGCCCATGGATTGGTCAGCGGTGCCAATCATTCCACCGCCGCTACCGTACGGCCGGCCCTTCAGATTATTAAGATGAAGAGTCCCTTTAAGAAAACCAGTGGTGTTTTTGTAATGATGAAGGGAGAGGAGCGACTTCTTTTCTCCGATTGTGCCATTAACATAGCACCAACTTCTGAAGATTTGGCGGAGAATGCTCTTTTGTCTTATGAAACTGCCAAGACCTTTGGGATTGATGAACCTCGCGTGGCTTTATTATCTTTTTCTACCAAGGGAAGCGCTGAAAGTGAAGAAACCCTTCGGGTGGCTGAAGCGCTACAAATGGTGCGGGAGAGAGCACCAGAAATGTTGGTGGACGGAGAGATGCAGTTTGATGCGGCCTACGTTCCCTCTGTTGGCAAGAAAAAAGCCCCCGATTCACCCGTGGCAGGAAAGGCCAATGTGTTTGTATTTCCTTCCCTAGAGGCAGGAAACATTGGATATAAGATTGCCCAGAGAATGGGTGGCTATGAAGCCATTGGACCTATTTTGCAGGGGTTGAACTATCCCGTCAATGATCTTTCCAGAGGTTGCTCTGTGGAAGATATTGTAGGTCTTGTATATTTGACGGCAAGTCAGGCGCTATAAAAGTGTAATACTATAAATCGCTCGTAAGAGCGGTTTTTTATTGGCTATCAATAGGAGTGCTGAAATAAAAAAGAGCTTTCGCTCTTTTAAGCAATATCTCCTCGACGGAATCCTCGGCCTCGTACTTCCACAATATCGCTGATTCCAATGAAAGCTTCTCCGTCGATGTTTGATATGATTTCTTTCACTTTTGAAATTTCCCTAGTGCGTAGGACCATGTAGAGCACTTCTGTTGGTGCACCACTCCATCCTCCTTTTCCCTCAATGACCGTCACACCACGACTCATACCCATGGTGATGGCCTTTGCTATGTCCGATGCACGGTGAGAGATGATGATGGCACTTTTGGTGTCACCTACTCCCATTTGGATGCGGTCCAATACTTTATAGCTGATGAACATGGCAATGATGGTATAGGCTCCTTTTGCCGGTCCAAACAGGATGGATGCGATACAGATGACGATGCCATTCAAGCTAAGGAGTGCATTTCCAATTTGCATATTATATTTCTTTTTCATCACAGCTGCCACGATGTCAAACCCACCTTGACAACATCCGTTTTTAAATAGGATTCCCATGCTGGATCCCACTATGACTGCACCTATGACCGCCGATAACATGGGATCTTCTAAAAATAGAAAGCGACGGATATCTCGAAAGACAATCATGGAAAGGGATTGTACAATGATGGATATGAAGGCATAGGTGAGAAATTTTTTATTGAGTTCTTTCAATCCAAAGATAAAGAGGGGGATGTTGAGAAGAAAGACCATGATACCGGCAGAAATTCCGGTGAGGTATTGAATCATGATAGATATTCCCCCAATTCCTCCAGAGAGAAAGCGGTGGCCAGTGTAAAAGATGTTGACCCCCAAAGAAAAGAGTAGATTTCCCAAGACAATGGCCAGTAACTTTCTTCGCATTTCATAGCGACTGCCAAAGTATTTTAGGAAGAGGGGATTGGATGTATAGTAAATTCTAGATTCCATAGTTTTCTACATTTCTCCGTTCTAAGAACATGCCCGTGACTCGCAGTGCTGTGAGGGTTAATGCGTGGCCGGCATGGTCAATGATGAGGTGTTGGAGTAGGGATTTATCTTTATAATAGGTGCGGAGGGCCTGTAGCACGTCCACATTGAATTGACAGGGGACGATTCGATCATCCTCTCCATCGACCAAGAGGATGGGTCGATTTTCCAATCTCGAAATATGGTCGGCGGGACTATAGTATTGGATGCGTTGGTTTACCTCTGCTTGTTTGTTCTCATCCCAGTGATTGTTTTTACAAAAGTATGTGTTTAATGCCCTGAAATCCAAAGACCCATTGTAGCAAACCAGTTTTCCTATGGGGCTTTTGATGAAGACTCCGGCTGCTACCATGGCTCCCATGGAGTGACCGGAGAAGACGATCTTTTGGGGATGGATGCCCTTCTTTTCCACAAGATAGTTGATGAGGTTGGGGCTTTCTGTGATAGAGGATATGACCACATCCCAAAATTTTTCATCCGGTGCATCAAAGTTGAGTTTTAATTCATGACTCCTATGGCCATGTCCTTTTTGTTCATAGACGAGGACGAGATAGCCCATGGATGCCAGAAGTCGTCCATAAAATAAGGAGTCATTTCGACTGGAGGAATATCCGTGATAATATACCACTGCCTCCGTGGGTGTATGAATCATGGGTGATAGTTCTGTTACAGTCACTCCAGCAATATCGATATCGATTTCGATCAATCCTTGAAAATTCATAGCGCCTCCTTATAATTGAAATTGAATAGGGGATTGTCCCTGTGATTTTAGCCAATGGTTGATACGAGAAAAGATTTTACTTCCAAAGAATCCTCGATGAGCGGAAAAGGGAGATGGATGGGCGGAAGAAAAAATTGTGTGGGGAGGATGAATTAGCGGTTTTTTTCCACCGGCAAAAGCACCCCACAAAACAAAGAGGACGGGCGTTTCTTTTTGATTGAGAGCTGAGATGATTTGATCGGTGAACTGTTCCCATTGAAGATGTTTGTGGCTCATGGCTTCCCCTTTTCGAACGGAAAGGCCAGCGTTTAAGAGTAGCATTCCCTGTCTTGCCCAAGGCGTTAGATCTGTTTTTGTGTTGAGGATCCCCAGGTCATCTTCCAGCTCTTTGAAGATGTTTCTAAGACTGGGGGGCATTTTTTGTCCATTGTTCACACTAAAGGAAAGGCCATTGGCCATCCCCGGTGTGTGATAGGGATCTTGTCCCAAAAGAACCACCCTTGTGTCGGCGTAGGAAGTGAGTTTCAACGCTCGAAAGACCTGCTCTCTGGGTGGAAAACAGGTAAAATCTGTGTACTCACGATGTAATTTTTCGATCAGTTCTTGGAAATAGTTTGATTCCAAGGTTTTTTCTAAAATTGTGTCCCAATCATTACCAATAAATGTCATGTGTCACCTCATCTGTATCATAGCATAGGGAAAATTCAGTTGCAAGACGAAGTTCTTTTATGGTTATTTTTTCAGAAAACTGTTATAATGTTAGGGAAGAGTTAGAAGGGAGGCGAAAATGCATTTTATTACAGAAGCATTTTTAGAAGAAGATTTTATCTTATTTGCCACAGATGATGCTGGCAAGACCAACGGCATGACTTGTGGTTGGGGAGAAGAAGGTATTCTTTTTAACCGACATGTCATCTCACTCTATGTTCGAAAGTCCAGATATACTTACGAATTTATGAACCAGGCAAGTCATTATGTCATTGCAAGAGTTCGAGATAAAAAGAAGTTGGAGTATTTTGGAACTGTATCCGGTAGGGATGAGGACAAAATGGAAGTGTCTGGTTTCGTTATGGAAGATTTACCGGATGGAAGAAAAAGCGTTTCCGGTGCAGTGGAATGTATCAATTTGAGAAAGATTGCCGTGGTAGATTTGGAACACGCTGCCTACCTCGATGAGGAATTGGCAGAAAAATTTAAAGAAAAAGAAGATCCACATGTGCTTTTTATCGGTGAAGTGATTGAGCCTGTGAGTTTTGTAAAAGGAGCGACTTATGAATAAAAAACTAGCAAAAATTTTAGCAATTATATTGGCTGCATTTTTTGTAGTCGGAACATTGGCATTGGCAATACGGTTTGCACCCACTATTAAAGCGGAGTGTTGCAATACCTGTGAAGACGAACAAACTGAAGAAGAAAAGCTTGAAGAGGAGAGAAAAAAAGAGGAAGAAGAAAGACGGAGACGGGAAGCGATTATACAGAGTGATAAAGATGCAGAGGCCGATAAGCTCATTCGGCAAATTCACTACTATATAGAAAAATTCGACAATGTACCTGGGTACTACAAAGCTATTGAAATGTTGAAAAATACGTTAGACTCATTGAATCCACGCACTGGATATGATCCGGCAGTTTTAAGAGATGCATTGGACAAATTTCACTATGACGAAAAAGAACTAGAAAAGAACCAAGTTTTCACTGGGGATGACTTCAATATGTTCCGTCCAGATGCATTTTTAACAAGAGCTGAATTTGCCACAATTTTAATGAGAATGGATAAGAAGAGCATTGAAGGTGGCGAGAACTGGTATGATACAGCCATGAATCATGCTGTGGAGATGGGCTATATGAAGGGTGATGATTTTGGAAATTTGATGCCCATGAAGGAAATCTCAGTTGCAGAAGTTGTTGCTGTGATGGTACGATATAAAGAATTTACCACATTGCCTGGAGACATCTTTGGAATTGGAGAAAACCATTGGGCCAAAGGATTTATCCAGCGTGCGTATACGGATGGCTGGTTCAAAGATATCCAAAATGCTGAGCAGGTAGATCGTCCTATCATGCGTAAAGAAGTAGCGGCCTTGCTTTTCCATGCACAGTCAATACAAATTGATCGAGCAGAAATCGATAAACATTTGGGTCGATATCACTTATATTCAGATGTGGAGAAATCGAACCCCTACTTCTATTATATCCTTGCACTTTCCAATTAAATGGGTTGCTTTATTGTGTTGGAAGGTCCCGATGGCACCGGGAAATCAACCCTTTTGAGGGGGATTCAAAGGGAATTGGAACAAACCAACTTGAAAGTGAAATATTTCCGTGAACCAGGAGGATGCCGCTTGGGTGAGAAAATCCGAGCGCTCCTCTTAGATCCGGAACTTGAGATGGCACCAGCCACAGAGGCTCTTCTTTTTGCTGCCAATCGCAGTGAAAACTATGCCCAACTAAAAAAGGATTTGAGGGACTATGATTTGGTCATTGCCGATCGATTTTTGTTGAGTAGTTTGGCCTATCAAGGAGAAGGGCTGGGCCTTGGTATGGACCGAGTGCTTCAGATCAATGATTTTGCATTGCAGGGGTATCGACCTGACATGCATCTACTGCTCCTTCTAGATGTGGAAGAGGGGCTCAAGCGCAAAAAAAAGCAAAAAGTATTGGATCGACTGGAACGCAGAAAAGAGGAATTCCATAGGAAAGTCACTGAAGGGTATTTAAAATTAGAGAAATCGGGTAAATATAATATAGAGATTATTGATGCAGGGAGGGCTCCCGAGGAAATTCTTGACCATTGTATGAAAGTTATTGGCCGTTTTATTCCTGCAAATCATGAGGAGGAAATATTATGAAATTACTAGTTGCCATTGTTCAAGATGCCGATGTGAATGCATTGGTGGAAGAATTGACTGAGCAAAAGTTTCGCCTGACAAAATTGTCCAGTAGCGGCGGTTTTTTGAAGGCGGGAAACACGACTTTATTGATCGGTGTGGAAGATGAGGAAATGGATAAGGCTCTAAGCACTATCGAAAACAATTGCAAGACGAGAGAAATCACCACATCTCTTTTGACAGTCACTATGCCCGGGGATGCATTTATTCCCTATCCTCTCGAGGTAAAAGTCGGTGGAGCAACCGTATTTATTCTTGATGTGGAGAAATTTGTAAGAATTTAATGAATATTGTAGGACATGATAAAGAAAGGGCGATGCTAGGTTCCATGGTGGATAAAGATAGCATCTCCCTTTGTTTTACAGGAAAAGAGGGGATTGGAAAGAAGAAGGTTGCTTTGGAGTACATTGCAAAAATTCTTGGACTATCCAATACTCAGCCCGGAGAGATTTTGGCTCATCCCGATGTACTTTTCATTGAACCGGAAAACAACCGTATTACCATTGATAAAATACGGCAGATTCTACAGTTTTCTTCCATGAAAAGTTATGATGGAGGCAAAAAGATTGTTCTCATAGATGATGCCCACCGGATGAATCGTGAGAGTCAAAATGCCCTATTAAAAATATTGGAAGAACCATCCTATCAGCAACTGTTTATTTTGATTACATCAAATTTTCAAGAGTTGCTGTCCACTGTGCAGAGTCGTCTTTTGGTCATTGAATTTCAAGGACTTCATCGTGAAGAATTATGTGCCATTGCCGGTCGAGAACTTTCCGATGAGATGGTGGCTCTTGCAGAGGGGAGCGCCTCTTTGCTAGAGAGGTATAGTGCTTGCTCTATGGAGGAACTCCATGGTTTTGCATCTTCTTATATTGGACGACATAAAGATGTATCCTTTATTAAAGAAGAGTATGCCCTAGAAGATTTTTTATTCTATGGACGCTATACTTTAAAAGTATTGGAAGGGATGCTTCGTATCCATGCCGGTGGCAAGTCGGAGATTCGAGATAGTAGAAAGTTTTATGTAGAAAAAAACATTTCTCCCCAGGAGATGATAGGAAAAATCAGAGCGCTCGATCGGGCGATGAAAGAATACAGCGGATCTTTCAATAAAAAATTACTGCTGGCAAAAATGATGATAGAAGGGAGGTAGAGTATGACTAGGATTGTTGGAGTACGATTTAAAAGTGGCGGAAAAGTCTATGATTTTGACGCCGGTGACTGGGATCTTGCCATGGGAGACTCTGTGGTTGTAGAGACAACCATGGGGCAGGAATTGGGATTTTGTACCGGTTCACCTGTGGATAAAGAACCCCACTCTACCCACAAAAAATTAAAACCGATTTTGCGAAAAGCAAAAGAGGAAGACTTGGAGCGATATCGAGAGAATATCATCAAAGCTGCCCATGCCATGACGGTATGTAAAGATATGGTGGACCAGCACGGTCTTGGGATGAATTTGGTAGAATCCAGTTACACCCTAGATGGTCAGAAGCTTCTTTTCTTTTTTACGGCCGATGGAAGGGTGGATTTTCGAGAACTGGTTCGTGATTTGGCAGGGGTCTTTCGAACGAGGATTGAATTACGACAAGTGGGCATACGGGATGAAGCCAAACTCATTGGAGGGATTGGTCCTTGTGGGCAAGAGCTCTGCTGTTCCAGATTTTTGAAAGAATTTGATGGGGTCACCATTCGTATGGCAAAAGACCAAGGATTGTCCTTGAACCCCACCAATATTTCAGGGGTCTGCGGAAGGTTGATGTGTTGTCTAAGCTATGAACAGGAGTTCTATGAAGAAAAGCTAAAAGAAATGCCTAAGGTGAAACAAATGGTACATACACCGGAGGGCGTGGGAAAAGTCATCGATGTTTTTCCTGTGAAAAACGAGGTTCGAGTACTTATTGAAACGGAAGATACGAAGAGCTTTTTTACCTTTTCTGTGGATGCATTGTCCCAAGGTGGGACATGTCCGTGTCCTATCAAGGGAAGACGACAAGAAGTCAAGGAAGAATTGGCCCAACGAAGAAATTCGTAGGGTAGATAAGGGGGAACGATGAAAAAAGATAGTGAAAAAGCGCAAAACCATTTGGAAAGAGGAGAAAAAAAGAAACAGTGGATACTCTATGGAGTCATTGCCTTGGTGGTTCTTTGTATCGGATTGGTACTATTTGCCATGATACGAAATAGGGCCCAAAAAAAAGAATACAATGAGGCTTTGATGGAGGACGTAAGAGACCTTGTGGATGTTGTGAGCTTGGATTATACCTATGCAAAGAATAGTACCGCAGGCGATAGCAAGGCCACTTTAGGGGTATCGCTAGAGGATGATGTGACCGTGGAAGGGAAGGTCCATGTGACCATACCTTCGGAAACTTCTGAAGTCATAAAAAGTAGGGATAAATTGGAAGAATCTTTACGAAACCATGACTTTGTCATCCTCACAAAAAACAAAGAAGAAATTGAAGTATACCTATTGAACCCGCAAATTACAAACCACTCCTTCGAAATCAATGGATTATCAGAAAGTGATCCTCTGGCAGCCAACAGTATACGTGGCAAAATTCAGCAGAAGATGGAAGGTTACGTATATGGAAATTCCGAAATTTTACCTAAGATGAAGGCCAAAATGGAAAAGGTGTTGCAGATATATATGAAGGCAAAAGGGTATAAAGAAGTAAAGGTTACATTTTATGAAGTAAAGGAGGAACAATAATTGATTTCAAAAGATTTAGAGAAACTATTAAATGAACAGTACAATTTGGAACTTGCCAGTGGACATGCATATTTGGCTATGATGGCTTGGTTCCAAGACAAAAGTTGGGACGGATTTGCACACTTTATGAAGTTGCAAGCAGAAGAAGAATATGAACACGCCTGTAAATTCTTTGATTTTATGGGAGATACGGGTCTTCGCACCATCGTGGATGCAATGCCCAAACCAGAAGCAGACTTTGCATCGGTACGAAAAGTATTTGAAGCAGCATTGAAGCACGAGCAAGACGTCACGGCTGCCATCCACCATCTCTATGACAAGGCTTTGGAAGAGAAGAGCTTTGAAACCATGGAATTTTTACACTGGTTTTTGAAGGAGCAAGTGGAAGAGGAAGATACGATGCAAACGATTTTGGACAAGATAGACCAATTGGATGGAAGTGACTATGGCATTTATATCTTGGACAAGGAGTTGGGACAAAGAGAAGAGTAAAGATAAACGGGAAATAATCAATTTTTGTATAGAGGAGGTAGGAGCGTATGCATGAACTTATGTGGATTGGTATTGTCCTTTTATTTGTAGCTTTGCTATTTGCAATTCGCTACATGAAAAAACTCAATTTGAGTTTTAATGTTCGAGTGGTCTCAGCTCTTGCGGCTGGTATCATCTTTGGTGGACTGGTTCAATGGATTGTAAAAGATACGGATATTATTGCCAAAGCAATGAACTGGATTACATTGGTAGGGGCTGGCTATGTAAGGCTCCTACGGATGATTGTGTATCCACTCATCTTTGTATCTATTACCAAAGCCATTGCGACCCAAGAGGATAACGTAGGAAAAACGGCAGCTAGAATTATGGTGGTTTTGATGATTACCGTATCTATTGCTGCTCTAGTTGGAGCACTTACCACATCAGTCTTTGGATTGACAGCGGAAGGACTTCAATCTGGAAGTGGAGAAGCGGCAAGAGGACAAATGCTTGCCGATAGGTTACAAGAATTTGAAACCCAGCCAATCCAGCAACAAATTTTACAAATCATTCCCACCAATCCCTTCATGGCTTTGACAGGGCAAGGACCTAACGCCACATTGGCTACGGTGTTTTTTGCTGCCATGTTAGGTTTGGCAACTCTCTTCTTGAAAAGAAGTAAACCAGAGAGCGCCGACGTCTTTATTACCAATTTAAACTCCTTCTCGGATGTCATTATGCGACTCGTTCGTATGGTCTTAAGACTCACCCCTTACGGTGTATTGGCACTGATGACCAACATCACTGCTACCAGTAATTTTGCTGAGATTGCAAGACTGGTTGGATTTATCTTTGCAAGCTATATTGCAATTTTGATTATGTTTGTGGTCCATGGTATCTACTTGAGTATCTATGGGCTCAATCCTTTTACTTTCTTCAAAAAAAGTGCTTCCAACCTCATGTTTGCATTTACATCCAGATCCAGTGCTGGAAGCTTACCTCTTACCATCAACAATCAAGTGAACAATTTAGGGGTACCGGAAGGGACGGCAAATCTCGCTGGAAGTCTTGGAACGAGTATTGGTCAAAATGGTTGTGCTGGAATTTATCCTGCCATGTTGGCGGTGATGATTGCTCCGACCATGGGAATCAATCCCTTGAGCATCGCTTTCTTAGTGAAGTTAATCATCATTACAGCACTGGGAAGCTTTGGAATCGTGGGTGTAGGTGGAGGAGCCACCTTTGCGGCCATCATCGTATTGTCGGGTATGGGTTTACCCGTTGAACTCGCAGGATTACTTGTGGCCATTGAGCCATTGATTGACATGGGAAGAACGGCACTGAACGTAAGTGACTCTCTCTTGGCCGGAGTTATTTCAGCCAAACAAGGGGGAAATCTCAACACGGAAATTTACAATCGTTCGGAGATTATAACAGAATAAGGAGGAAATATGAAAATTATCATAGAACCAAAAGCGATGGAATACATCAAAAATAAAAAGATCAATGCCATTACGGTGGACATCGAAGGATGTTCTTCCTGAGGTGTGGGGGAACCCCAACCAACGGTTTCGTTGGCAGCACCGAAAATGAACCAAGATGACTTTGACAAATACAATGTGGACGGTATCGACGTATATGTTGTATGCACAGCACAGGCAAAAAATGATACCCTGTCGATTGACTTCAAAAAAGTTCTCTTTGGAGGAAAACTCGTCGTAGAAGGATTGGTATTTTAAATGAAAAGGTTTTGCAGATTTCTGCAAGACCTTTTTTATTGTGGGAGATTGAATACTAGGCCTCATTAAGTACGTAAAAAGTAAAATGTTTTGCATAAAACACCTCCTTTTTGGTACAGTTCCATTTTGCCAACCGCAGATTAAGAACCTATCAAGATTGGGTTAGAACATAGTAAAGTATCCATTGAGAAAATGAAAAAATGTACATTTGTAAATGATGTGAGACATATTTTCTAATAGAAAATATCCTATGTG
>JAUNVC010000026.1 GCA_030537875.1 Tissierellia bacterium
ATCGTGGTTATGGTCATGGTCGTGGTGATGACCGTGGCCAGGCATAAGGTCGATACCTTTCGAAGCATCCACCAAATGTTGATGGTCAATATCTAGGGCATCGATGACACGATGGATCCACTCTTCCATATATTCTGAGGTATAGACGATGAGGTCGGCCTTTTGCAAAAGTTCCATGTCTTTTGGGGTGGGTTCAAAGGAGTGAGAATCTGCTCCTGGGGGTAAGAGAAGCCGCACATCGGCATCGGGAGCGATGGCTTTTGCCATGGAATAGGTGGGGAAGAGAGTACAAATAATGAGAAGTTTTCCGTCCTCTTTATCTTTGTAGAGGCTTTCATCGGCTTCCACCTTGGGTCCATTGTGGTCGTGGTCATGGTCATGGTCGTCTTTATCATTGTGATCATGATCGTGATCGTGGTCGTGATCATGGGTTTTCACTACATCTGAGTCGGGCTTTGTACAAGCACTGACAAGGCTCATCAAAAGAGCCATTACGGTTAATAGAATGAGTATTTTTTTCATCATAGTTCCTTTCTGAATGTTTATTTGTCTTTTTGATCCTTTTGATCCATACATGCTTCACATATTCCATAGAAAATGAGAGATTCGGTGTCGAGCTTGAAGTGGTGATCTTTGAAGACATGGTCTTGAAACTCTTTGAGATCATGACATTCCAAAAGATCGGTGGAACCACATCCCTTGCAGCGAACTTGGGCAGATTGATTCCGTTCCTTTGCCAAACGATACCTGGTCTTTCCATCCACATAATATGTGTGAAGAAGGCCCTCATCTACCATACCGGCCACCTGTCGATAGATGGTGGGGATACTCACCGCCATGTTTTTTTCTTTCAATTCTTTGGCAATGTCTTGGCAGGAATAATCTTTTCCACTCCGAAAGACTTGTTCCACACGTTCCCTTTGCTTGGTTTGGTATTTTCGTTTCATAGTTCCTCCTTCCATATATGAATATAGGTAGACATGTACAGGCTTTTATATAATTTGAGAACCTGTATCAAATTCATTATACTTGGAAGAGAAACGGTTGTCAACCATAAATTTGGGTATATATCCTACGGAGGTACTTATGAAATTTATCAGTTGGAATGTTAACGGAATACGAGCATGTATTAAAAAGGGTTTCGAAGAGGCGTTTCAAGCCTTAGATGCAGATATTTTTGCATTGCAAGAAACCAAGTGTCAGGAAGATCAGGTAAGTTTGGATCTCCCCGGATACTATCAATATTGGCATAGTGCGGAGAAAAAGGGCTATTCAGGAACGGCAGTTTTTACCAAGGAAAAACCCTTATCCGTACGCCGTAGTGGGATTGATTTTTTTGAAGATAATGAGGGACGTATCATCGAATTGGAATTTGAGAAGTTTTATTTTGTCAATGTCTATATCCCCAACTCCAAAAGAGACCTATCCCGCATTCCCTATCGATGCGATTGGGAAGATGAAATGCGTTGCTATTTATCAGATTTGGCCACAAAAAAACCAGTGGTTTACACTGGAGATTTGAATGTGGCCCATCAAGAGATTGACTTGAAAAACCCCGACACCAACCGCAGGAATGCCGGATTCACAGATGAAGAAAGGGAAAAGATGACCGAGCTCTTAGATGCTGGTTTCATTGATACCTTCCGCCATCTCTATCCCGATGCAACGGATCGATACAGTTGGTGGTCCTATTTTGCCAAGAGCAGAGATCGCAATATAGGATGGAGAATTGATTATTTTTTAGTAAGTGAAGATATAAAGGACAAGATTGTCGGTGCCGACATCCATGATCAAATCATGGGAAGCGACCATTGTCCTGTGGAATTGGAAATTGATTTATAGAAAAGAGGAATGGATATGTACGACGATAGAGACTATGATCCGGAGGAAGCGCGCCGAGAAAACCAAAGGCGATTGGAAGAAATCCGGGCTAGAAACCGAGCATTAAGAGAAGAAAGGGCAAAGCGGGGAAGTTACTATAAATACGTAGTTGCCGATGCCGTGGAGCCGGAACAGGAAAAAGAACCCACCTATGTGCAAACCAAAAAAAGATCCAAGGGACTTTCGCTGGTGACACTTTTCTTGGCCCTTTGTATGGGAGTTTTGGGAGCCTATCTCTATGATAGCTTTATCAAAGAACCTACCCCTGTGGTTCAAGAAAAAGAACAACCCAATATCACCATTGCCACCTCAGAGGATATGACCGTCGGTGAAGCCGTTGCAAAAAAAGCCCTGCCCTCGGTGGTGGGAATTACGGTGGTAGAAGAAATGCGAGACTTTTTTGGAAGAATTGCCGAAGTGGGAGGCGTGGGCTCTGGAGTTATTATCGACAGCAGAGGGTACATTCTCACCAACTCCCATGTCATAGGCGACGGAAAGGCAAAGACCATTTCCGTATTGCTCGATGACGGAAGCACCGTACCGGCAGAACTTCTCTGGTTTGACCGTGACATGGATTTGGCGGTCATCAAGGTGGATAAAGACAATTTACCTGCAGCAGAATTGGGAGATTCGGATCGTCTCCAAATTGGAGAGAGAGCCTTTGCCATTGGAAATCCGCTGGGACTTGCCTTCAACCGATCCCTTACCGGTGGATTTATCTCCGGCGTCAATCGTTCCATCGAAAGTCAAGATGGAAAAATTGTAGATAATCTCATCCAAACCGATGCGGCCATCAATCGAGGAAATTCGGGAGGACCCCTCTTAAACTCCAAGGGACAAGTCATTGGTATCAACACCATAAAAATTGGAGGACAGGGAACCGAAGGACTGGGCTTTGCCATTCCCATCAATACGGCCAAAGACATTGCAGAGGCCGTCATCAACCATGGCGGGAAAAATCGTGTAGTCTTGGGAATTCAAATGTATGATTATCAATATTACAAGATGCAGGCAAGAATTGAAAACGAGCTGGATTATGGGGTCATCGTGGTTCGAGTGGAAAAAGAAAGTAACGCCGAGCGAGCAGGTATCCAAACCGATGACATCATCATGACCATCAACGGAGTCAAGGTAAAAAGCACCGACACTCTCCGCACGGAACTCCTAAAATACAAGGAAGGCGACACAATCACCCTCCATATTTTACGTAAAGATGGAGAAAAAGACATTCAAGTCTCTTTGGAATAGATGTTGATATGAACCTATGAATGGGTATATATAAAAAGAACAATGAAAGTAATATGAGGAGGTACAGATGAGCTTATTAGATGATTTGGGTTTATCCTTTAAGAAAAGTCCCGAGGAGAAAAAAATAGAAGAAACCAGGAAGTTGATCCGTCAAAGTGAAGAAAAAAGAAACGCCCTTCTTTCTGCACTGAAAGAAGAAGAACAAAAGATTTTGGAAAGCTCCGATGAAGTGTACAAAAAAATGGGAAATTACATTCATAGCCGGATTGCCGATGTAAAATCCAGCGGTTTGATGAATGACCAGATGGAAGTTTTCGTAAAGATTATCGAAGAAAACAAAGAAAAAATCGTAGCACTGGCAGAGAAGAAAGACAGCATCAATGCAAGATATGGCGAAGAAATTGACATTCTCGAAGCCTCCATGCCGACCCAGCCCAAGGTGGAAGAAAAGGTGGAAAATCCACGCAAGAAAGATTGCCCCAACTGTGGGAAAGCCAATGAGGCAGACGCTTCCTTCTGTGGAAATTGCGGAACAAAATTATAAGGATTTCTTAAAAAAACACATAAAAAGAGGATTGAACTCGGTTCAATCCCCTTTTATTTAGGTTCTATCCGTGTTGGACGCAATGGTTCGATTCAATTCTTCAATGGCCGTTCGCAAGGCGTCGATTCTACCTTCAAACCGGGTAAGAAGATAGATGGATACGACAATTGGAAAGGCCTGATTGCCAATTGTTTCTAATATTTCTGCCATAGTTCACCTCCCATATATAGATATCCCGAGAGAGGCGTACTTTTCAAATGCTGTACATTTTTTTGAAAAAGGGTATAATAAGATATATGAAATACGATGAAGTCTATGAAAAATGGAAAAACGAAGGGGAGAAGCTGGAGGAACTTCGGATTATGGTCGCAGGAAAAAGCGGCGCCGGAAAGACCACCCTCATCAAGGAAGTCTTCGGTGATCTGGAAGCCGATGAGGCTCCGGAAGGCATCGGCTTGCCGGTGACAGATACAATACGAGACTATCGCTCCAAAAATTCACCCCTCATCCTTACCGATACGGTGGGATTTACAACCTTAGAAGATAATAAAGAATCTGTGAAAGCCCTTCGCACCCGATTCCAGTCCAAGACTAAACGGCCCCACCTCTTATGGTATGTGGTCAATAGCGGGACCAATCGATTGGAAGAAAGAGAAGTGGCCTTCATTGAAATGGCAGTAAAATATGCCCCCGTTCTTCTTGTCATCAGTCAGTCCATTGGCATCAATGCTGAAATCTTGGAACAAAAGATTCGGGAAATGAATTTACCCATTGAGGGAATACATCCTCTCTTAGCTCGGAAATACTACCTGCGAGGGGGCGGAGAGGTGGAAGCCTTTGGCGTGAAGGAACTCATCCACAAAAGCTATGACATCTTGGATACCAAAGTACAGGAGTCTTTCGCCGCCGCCCAAGTTCACGACGTAGACCTTAAGGTGAAGGCGGCCAGAGCTTGGGCCAAGGGATACATTGCCGCCACCTTTGGAGTGGGATTTATTCCCATTCCTTTTAGTGATGCAGGAATCCTCGTACCCCTACAAGCTACCATGATACTCCACATTGCCCATATTTTTGGCATGAAGGCAGAAAAAGCAAAAATAGGCACCTTTCTTTCGGCCGGACTTTTGCCAGAAGGGGCAAAAATGGCAGGAAGAGCATTGACCGGAAATCTATTGAAATGGATTCCCGGAATAGGGAGCCTCACCGGTGGACTCATTCAAGGATCCACCGCCGCCGCCATCACATGGACCATGGTGGAAAGCTACATTCAGGTTTTAAAACGAACCTACTTACGTGGGGGACGAGAAATGAACGAAGAAATTTGGAAAGAAACATTGGAACAAATGAAAAAGCAGAAAGAGATAGGTGAAGAGAAATGAGAAAACCCAGTCGTTCGGTGATTATTTATTATACTGTGGTGATACTGGCCCTGGTGGTCTTGAATTTTTTCGTATTTCCATATTTGATGAGAAAACCGGTCATAGAAGTACAATATTCTGAATTTTTAGATGCACTGGATCAAGGAAAAGTCACAGAAGTTCAAGATCAAGGCAAGCAAATTGTCTTTAAAGCAAAGGGGGAAAAAGGAGAAGAAGCCATCTACAAATGTGGCATTTGGGACAATCAAGCATTGGCCGCCACATTGCGAGAAAAAAACATCCCCTTTGGCTCGGAGATCATCAAAGAACCGGGTTTCTTGCTCCAAATGCTGGGATGGGTCCTGCCCCTACTGGTCTTTATCATTATCGGTAGACTCATTAGCCGATCCATGCTCAAGCAGATGGGCGGAAGCGGCCCCATGAGCTTTGGAAAGAGCAACGCAAAAATTTATGTAAAAGCGGAAACAGGAAAGACATTCAAAGATGTGGCCGGACAGGAAGAGGCAAAGGAAGCCCTCAAAGAAATTGTTTCCTTCCTCCATAATCCCATGCGCTATGCCCGCATCGGAGCCAAACTACCCAAGGGAGCACTCTTGGTGGGCCCACCGGGCACAGGAAAAACCTTGCTGGCACAGGCGGTGGCTGGGGAAGCCCATGTTCCCTTTTTCTCCATCAGTGGATCGGAGTTTGTGGAAATGTTTGTGGGAATGGGAGCTGCCAAAGTGAGGGACCTATTCAAACAAGCCAACGAAAAAGCCCCCTGTATCGTCTTTATCGACGAAATTGACACGGTGGGAAAACGAAGAGACGGAAACTTCGGTGGCAATGACGAAAGAGAACAGACCCTAAACCAACTCCTCTCCGAAATGGATGGATTTGACGGCAAAAAAGGTGTGGTTATCTTGGCAGCAACCAACCGACCGGAAAGTTTGGACCCGGCACTCCTACGTCCGGGACGATTTGATAGAAGAATTCCTGTGGAACTTCCCGACTTGCAAGGACGGATTGACGTTCTCAAAGTCCATGCAAAAAATGTGAAAATGGAAGAGAATATCGATTTTCAACATATCGGCCTTGCCACGGCGGGAGCCAGCGGAGCAGATCTTGCCAACATGATCAACGAAGCCGCCCTCCGTGCTGTTCGTGAAGGAAGAGACAAGGTCAGTCAAAGAGACATTGAAGAATCGGTGGAAGTGGTCATCGCAGGCTACCAGAGAAAATCCATGGTCATCAACCCAGAAGAAAAGAAAATCATCTCCTATCATGAGGTGGGACACGCCCTTGTGGCGGCAAGCCAAACCCACTCGGCGCCGGTGGCAAAAATCACCATCATTCCCCGTACCAGCGGAGCCTTGGGATATACCCTACAGATTGACAAAGAAGAGAAGTTCCTCATGAGTGAAAAGGATCTATTCAACAAAATGGTCACCCTTTGTGGAGGACGGGCTGCGGAGGAATTGATATTCAACTCGAGAACTACGGGAGCCTCCAACGACATTGAAAAAATCACCCAGATTGCCCGCGCCATGGTCACTAAATTTGGAATGACCGATGAATTTGACATGACGGCACTATCTACGGAAAAAAGCAAGTACCTAGGTGGAGGAGATATATTCGATGCCTCCGAAGGAACGGCGAAAAAAGTTGACGATGCAGTCTTTGCATTGGTGAAAAAAGCCCATGGGAAAGCCATAGAAATCTTAAAAGAAAACATGGAAGCACTCCATGCCATCGCTGCTCACCTATTGGAAAAAGAAACCATCACCGGCGATGAATTCATGGAAATATTTGAAGCCCATCAAAATTAGGACAAAAAAAGAGAGAAGGTTCCTACCTACCTTCTCCTTTTTGTTTGCAGAACTAAGTACCATAAAGTAAAGTGTTTATTTATGAGATTCTGCTGCTTGACTATTGAGAGATTTTAGTCAAAGAGATAGTATAACTACCTCTATTCATGTTATACCCCTTTTATGGGATAAATAAACCGTTTTTCTTACCGATTAGAAAAAAATCTCTCATGGCGAAAACGTGACCAATCCTTATTCTAACAGATATATCTCAAAAAAAATACAAAAAAAGAGGGAATGTAATATAAATGTAACATATATGGACAATATTAAAATTATTGTAATAAATCTAACCAAATAATATTATTTTCGGAGGGGAAAGTCTACTGTATGACGAAGAGGAAATGAAACGGCTGGAGAAAGAGGAAGAGGAGAGAATGGAGCGTTTCTACCAGAATTCCATGTTCCAAGAGCAGCAGGGGCAGCCGGAGGGGCAAGAGGTAGATGAATAGATACTGGCAAGGCCGCATGGAGCACCTTGTCCAGGAGGAGTTCCTCCGGTCGGA
>JAUNVC010000027.1 GCA_030537875.1 Tissierellia bacterium
GAAAATTGTCGGAGGATATCAAAGAGGGAGTAAGATTGGTTTTAAGACTGCAAATACTCCATGGCCATCCGGGGTGGTGATTCCAAAGTATGGAGTTTATTCTACAAGAGTTTTCTTAGAAGGAAATGAATATGATGCGCTTACCATGGTAGGCATTCCATACACTTTTCATAAAGACCGCTTTACAGTAGAAACACATATCTTTAATTTTAATAGAGATATTTACGGCGAGAATATTCAAATTGAATTTCTAGAGTATATTAGAGAAAATAGGAAATTTAAAGACTTAGAAGAATTGAGGTCGCAATTACTTCTTGACAAACTCGAAGCTATGAAGATACGTTCAAAATAGTCTTTACAAAAGAAGTTTTTTATGGTATACTCACAATGTTCCCGAAACAAGGGCTCAGGAGTACCTCACCGAGTGCGTTGTTCGGGTGAATACTAGAGGAGGTAAAATATGATTAAGAAAGAAATTAAAGAAGGTATCATTCAAAAATACCAAAAACATGAGAAAGACACAGGTTCTACCGAGGTTCAAATAGCAATTTTGACAGGAAGAATCAATGAAGTCAATGAACACCTAAAAAAGAACCCGAAAGATCACCACTCCAGAAGAGGTTTGCTCAAAATGGTTGGAAAGCGTAAGGGATTGATGAAGTACATGCAATCCAAGGATCTAGAAGGGTATAGAACTTTGATTGATGAATTGAAAATCAGAGGATAAGTCTCGCAAAAAACTCCTGTTTGGAGTTTTTTTTGTAAAATGAACGGAAGAGTAAATTAAAATTTCAATTGAGGGCATAAAAAAACCTCTCGTAGACACAAGAGGCTTTATAAATATTTAATTCTGTCTTGCAATGATTTTTACAATAGCTTCCAAAGAAGTTCCTTTTTTTATCACGAATTCGCCAGATTTTAGTACTCGATCCAGTTTCAGTTCAACAGTCTTGTTTACAAAGGCTTCTGCACTTTCAACAAGACCTTTTTCTGCAAGTATTTCTCCAACTTGCTTAGGTAAGGCACTGGATGGAATATTGACAGTGATTTCTTCACCTGTGGCTGGATCATTATTTACAACTTCTCCATCATTTGTCTCGTTATTCGTTTCGTTTTCATCGGATTGATTGTCATTGGTACCGGAATTGTCTTGATCCGAAGGAGCTTCATCACCAGGTTCTTGTTCATCGGCTTCGTTTACTTCGGCAATATCGGGAGTTACAACATCGGATTCATCTGGATTTACATCATTTTCTACAACCAGATTTACATTATCTTTGTCAGCATTGGGGTTGGTATCTTTATTAAACAAAACTCCAAACTTCCATCCCAAAATAACCACTACACCAATGATAATTGTTAGCATTACTACATAGTCTATAATATTGTAAAACAAATCCTTTACATTGTCGTTCTTACTCATGATACACCTCTTTTAATTCTAGCTTTTATGCCGATTGTTCTTTTTTCAAATTTTATATTATAATTATAGCATATATTAAAGGAGAAAGAAAGTCACAATGAAGAAGATAATCATAGAAGAGAACGATAGAAATCAAAGAGCAGATCGTTTTTTGGTGAAGCATTTACCAAATGCTAAGAAGAACTTTTTAATGAAAATGCTTCGAAAGAAAAATATTATGAGGAATGGAAAGAGATTACATCCTGAGGATATACTGGAGATGGGCGATGTAATTGAATTCTTCTTCTCTGATGAAACCTATGAAAAATTTAAAGGTAAAGACAAAGTATATTCTCATGTAAGCTTAGATATAATCTATGAAGATGACCATGTACTGGTGTTAGACAAGCCAGCAGGTTTATTATCCCATTCAGCTTCTAAATTAAGAGAAAAAAACTTGGTTGATGGGGCAATTAAATATTTAATAGAAAAAGGGGAATATAACCCCAGAGCAGAGAATTCTTTTACACCAGCTATATGCAATAGATTAGATAGGAATACATCCGGTATTGTTATGGTCGGAAAGACAAACCTTGCATTGAAATTGATCAATGAGGCGTTAAGAGGAAGAGAAGTCTCCAAGTACTATTATGCCATCGTTGTTGGAGAATTTTGTAATGATGGGTTGTATGAAACATCTATGACAAGATTAGAATCGAAGAATATATCTCTTCTATCTAGAGATGGAAAACACATGGTAACAGAAATTCATACTATATCAAAAAATAAAAATTTATCTTTATTACGTGTAAAATTAGTCACAGGACGAACTCACCAGATTCGCGTACAGCTGCAAGCCTTGGGTCATTCAATCCTCGGCGATCCAAAGTATGGCAATTCTAATTTAAATCAAAAATATGGCCAAAAGCATCAATTGTTATCTGCAGTAGAAATGATACTCCCTAATTTTATTGGTGACCTTAATTATTTGAGTGGAAAAAAGTTTGTTTCAAAATATAAAATGGATATGATACAAAAATATCAAGAATGGATAGGAGATTGACAATGAGAATACTTATTTTAATTTTATCTGCAATGTGTTGTTTCGGATGCAAAACTAAGGTCAACGATGGAAATGGTCAGGAGCACCTAACAAATCAGAACATGAATACAATCAAAACAAACGATGAAGAACCGGTACAACCCTTTGATTATACTTCATATTATGGTCAAATGATGATAGTTGGTATTGATGGTTATACATATGATGTTCGTATGGAGACTTTTTTGAAAGAGATAGAGCCAGGAGGGATCATATTATTTGCCAGAAATATCGACAATCCACAACAATTAGAGAATTTAATTTTAGACATCAAAGCATTATACAAAAATCTAAAACTTCCTCAACCATTTATTTTTATAGATGAAGAGGGAGGCAGGGTATCTAGATTAGCCAAGTTAGAAGGGGAAATAGAAAGTGCATATTCTTATGCATCTTCTGGTAAAGAGGGAGAATCATATGCCCATGATATTGCGAAGCGAATAAAAAAATATGGAATTCATTCTCCATTATCACCGGTTCTAGATGTAAATGCTCATACATCTGCCGGTAGTATTGGAGATAGATCTTTTGGTACGGATTTTGAGTATGTGTCAACATACGTAGGAGAAATTCTCGAAGGATTTAAAAAGGAAAAGATATTATCTGTAGGAAAGCATTTTCCTGGTCATGGAGCGACGATTGTTGATTCACACCATGATTTACCTATCATAAGGATTACAAAGGATGAACTATTAAAGACGCACCTATTGCCTTATATTAACAACATAGATTCACTTGATGGAATTATGATGGGACATATCCTCGTTTCAAATATTGATGAAAAGCCGGCTTCTCTTTCATCCATATGGATGAAAGAAATAATACGAGATGAATTAAGGGAATTTTGATTTCTGATGATATCACGATGAATGCGTTGTCTTCCTATGGCAATTTGAGTCAATTATCTATAAAATTTCTACAGGCAGGTGGAGATATGGTTTTGTTATGTCATCACTTAGAGAAGGCTAAGAATATTTTCGAGACAATTCAACGTGATTTAGAAGAAAAAGATTCCAAAGAAAAGATAGAGAGGATTTTAGCATACAAAAAACGTTTTGGCTTATGGACGGGTGAGAACTTTGAATAAGATTCATGAAGCTATAAAGCAATTTATTCACATGGAAGGAGATAGAAAACTAATCCTGACTACAAACCCTACTTTGGCCAGTGAATTTAGGGATTATTTGGTGCACCATTCTTTGCCTTGGGTAAATATTCAGTCGATTTTTGATATCATGTATGCATATGCATCCCTTCATATAAAACGAATTCCGGATAGTATGATGCGTCATATTTGTTTTTATCGTGCCATAAAGAAATATAAAAAATATCAACAGGTAGAGTTTTCGAGATTAGAGAAAGTATTGAATAATTTAGAGATAGCCGTAATCAATGGGTCAGAACGAATAACAGATGAAGACTATGCGCTATATGAGAATTATAAAGAGGAATTAGAGCATCTGAGTCTTTATACTAAATATGATATTTTGGTGGAGTGCGCTAGAAGTCCATATTTACAAACATATTTAAGTACATATAATGGGATACTATTTGTGCCCACAAAGATAGAAACTCTACCTGAAAAAGAATTGGTTGATGGAATTTTGTCCTGTGATTTTTCTAAAATACAGTTCTCTGAATTTGATTTATTTGCATCTGAATCATCAAGAAATATCATTTCCGAACATGATTTCGTTCCTTTATACGTGTCCGATTCTTTGGAAAATGGAATGCATCGTTTAGCCGTTGAAATTAAGAAACACTTTTTAAAGTCCAACTCAGATTTTTATATACTAAACGATTCCGATAGCATAAGAGACCAAATTTCAAAGGAACTTGCAAAACATGGGATACTATGTTCAGGACAACATACTATAAAAATAAATGACAAACTGAAGTTCCGAATACTGATTCATGAGCTAATGAATCAAAACATCTCCATTCTCGAATATATTAAGGATCCACAGCATATTGATTTTTTGGAAGATTCATTAGTAAGTGAGGAGAAAACCCTTGTCACAGAAATTATTGAGAAAATTGAGCCTATTGTAAACCATTTTCAATTATCAAATCTTGAAACAAACCAACTGTTTGTATCTCTTTTAGAAAAAGTAAATTTAAAATACAATATAGATTCTCACGTACACATCAAATCCTCGGAATCATTACCCACCAAGGATAGTAAGATTGTTTTTTTTGGCTTAAGTGAAGGTGATTTTTATGATGCAGATTCCTATGAGTATGCAGTATACCCTCATACCATAGAAGATTTTCTTGCATTTCACTTAAACCGAGCAAAGGATACTTTATGTTTTCATTATGAGGATAGCTCTATAAGAGATGTTTTTTATTATATTATTGACGATAAACAAAATATTAACACTATCTCACCGTGGTATAAAAATGCACCATTTATAACCAGCGCCAGTCAACACTCATATTATACAAATCTTCATAGTAAAGAGATAGGCCAAGTAAAAGAAATGATGTATCAAAGAGATTCGAAAGATCTTAATCCATATAATGGATACATTCCATCTGTTAGTCCAAGCAAAGAGTTTTCGTATAGTGGATTCAATATGTATCATAGTTGTCCCTTTCAGTATTTCGTGTCTAGAGAGTTAAATGTTGGAACAGACGGAATTATTGCAGCAATTGAAATGGGGTCGTATGCTCATAAAATTTTGGAGGAATACTATAAATACAATCATAAAAAAGTTTTTGATGAAGATAGATTTAAATCTGCGATCCAACAATCCAAAAAATTTACGGAAAATTTGTTGCCTTTTCAAATCAAAATTATAGAAAATAGAGTGAGGAGATTTATTGAAAAGGATGCAGTTTTAACCTCAGGAGAAATCAAGGACGTAGAAATGAAGTTTGTTCATAATGCGTTCAAGAGAAAGGACGGAACACCTATTCCTATAAAAGGAACGATTGATCGTGTGGAACAAGATGAAGACAAGATAATTTTGTATGATTACAAAAGCAGCAGCTTTTCCATACCATCTTTAACAAACATACTTAAAGGTGAATCATTTCAATTGCCAATATATATGCAGGCCTTTGACCAAGAAAACAAAGCCATGGCCTATATTGATTTGGAGAAGGCCAATGTCCACTATTATGAAGATGGTACGATACGTAATAATAAAGAATTGAACTTTAGCCAACTAGGGACTTCAGTAGAAACACACTTGCAAGAAATCATTGACCGAATGGAGAGGGGAGACTATTTAAAAGATATGGAATCCTCCGACTGTGAGCGATTTTGTATATATCGTGACATATGTAAAAGAGATTGGAAAATAAGGAATAATACCTCTGACGAAGAAGAAGATAACATTCCTTTTTCTAACCAATATCTATCGGTACAAAACAGAGAAAATGATTTAAAAGAACCAGGAAGAAATACAGTCTATTTTGATTTAAATAACAGCCAAAGGGAGGCTAAAGAGTCCATTGATACCAACACACTAGTTAAAGCTGGTGCTGGAACTGGAAAGACACGGGTACTGACGGAGAGATTTGTATATTTATTGGAGCATGGTTCTTTCACTGGTGATAAGTTTGAACAAATCTTGGCTATTACATTTACCAATAAGGCCGCAAACGAAATGAAAGAAAGGATATACAAAGCACTAAGACGAAAAAACTTACCTGTTGGTTCACAACTAAACATCATGACAATTGATGCATTCTTTAAAAAAGTCA
>JAUNVC010000011.1 GCA_030537875.1 Tissierellia bacterium
ATAAAAACCATGGAGGCTTTCTCCCCTAAGCATCGGAGAAATCCTTCCATGGTTTGAATTTATAGTTTCGGTAATCTAGTGTTGCGTAGAGCAATGGCCACACAGAGTAGACTCAACCCCACATCTCCTATAACTGCAATGTACATAGAAGCAAGACCTAGAGAAACTAGCACCAACAATCCCAGTTTCACACTTAGGGCGACACCCAGAATAATTTTCATGGTACGCATAAATTTTCTGGAAGCGACAATGGCAAGAGGAATCTTTCTTATGTCATCATCCATAATCACCACATCGCTAGCTTCTATGGCCACATCGGATCCCATCTGTCCCATACTGATTCCCACATGGGCCCCTTTGAGAACCGCACTATCATTGATTCCATCACCCACAAAGGCCATAGCACCATGGTGGGTTGAATCCATCACAAAACGTAATTTGTCTTCCGGCGTCACCGAGCCCATACATTCATCGATTGATAATAAAGATGCTATTTTTTCAACCTTTTCTTTTCGATCTCCAGAAATCAGAGCCAAATGAAGATTCATTTCCTTAAGCTTGTGTAGAGAATCTCTTGCATGATCTTTCACATTTTCATCCAAGAATATGATGGCAATTTCTTTTGTTCCTTCAAATAAGACAATGGAAGACAATTCCCTTCCTTGACGAATACGATACTTACGACCATGATAAGAAAAATCAATTCCTTCCCCTGGAATTTCTTTATATTCCTCGGGGTCATCTGCATCTTCTTGATGAAATGCCCGTGCAATGGGATGGGAAGAATACTTTTCTCCAATGGCCATCAAAGCGATGATTTCCTCTTTTTTATAAGAGTTTATCAAAGTAATATCCCGTATTTTCATAGAATTGTCTGTCAATGTTCCTGTTTTATCAAATGCCACTTGTTTTAATTTTGCCATGGCATCAATGAAGTGGGACCCCTTCACAAGAACACCAACTCTGCTCAGTGCGCCCATTCCAACAACATAACTCAGGGGAACTCCAAGAATCAATGCACAGGGACAAGCGGTCACGAGGAAAGTCAAGGCTCTATGAACCGACTCTCGCAAAGTCAAAAGACCTAGAAGCGGGCTCAACATCATCACTCCAGCCAATCCAATAATGGTGGGTGTATACCATTTTGCAAATGTGGTTAAAAACTTTTCTTGGGTACTCTTGGAATGCTTTGCTTTTTCCACGAGCTTTTTCATTCTAAATAGGGCCGAATGTTCATAATCTTTCGCCACTTTAAAAACGGACGAAGGTGATAAAAGAATGGACCCAGCGGGAACAATCTCTCCTTTTTTATAAACAACTCCCTCCGATTCTCCTGTAAATGATGATGTATCAACTTCCACAAGCGTATCTTCGACATAGGAATCTAGAGGTAAGATTTCCCTCCGCTGCACAAAGATGTCTTGTCCAACGTTCACCTTCGATGCATCTATTTGAATCCAACGTTGATCCGGGCCCTGAACTCTTGCCATGTGGCGTTCGGAAAGAACTAGATCCGACAGGGATTTGGTGGCCTTTTCTACAGCTCTCTCCGTTAAAAACTCCCCAAATCGATAGAGGACCATTACCGCGGCACCTTCCCTTGCTTCTCCTAGGAATAAAGCTCCCAAAGAGGACAAGGTCATGAGAAATTTTTCATCAACACCGCCACCGGATAAAAGTCGACTCCACCCATCTCTCATCACTGGGTATCCGGCCAAAAATAGAGCCAAAATAGAAAGATAGTACCAGTTCCCTCCTAGAAAACTCAACAGCCAAAGAGCCGTTCCCAATATCAGTAGATTGGGAATGGATAGTCGTTTTTGTTCTTGCCTATTCCTATGTTCCAAGACCTCCACACCGGGTTCAAATTTTTCCACCGCATAAACGGCCAAAGCATAGGTATCCCTCCCCCGTATCCAAAGAGTTTGGGATGTAAAATCCAAAGATACTTCCTCAACCATGGAAGATTGAGACAGATACATTTCAATTTTTTTCGCACAACTGGCACAAAGGGACCCTTCCAATTTATAAGTTTTTTCCTCAATTTGTGCAGTTTCTTCTTGCAATATTTCAGGCTGAAGCTCTATCTTTTTCTTTAGATTAGCCTTCCCTTCTGTGTTTTCTTGGCAACAGCCCTTTACTGAGCAAGTTTTTTTTACGGGATCGGCAATTAAAGTTCCGCTTTGTTTCTTTTCTTTTCTTTTGTTTTGGTGCATACCCTTCCTCCGTATTTATATGATTATATGAATATATGTTCAATTATAAATACATTATACATCTTCCTCTGTCAAATTGCAAGCAAAACATAAAAAAACCATGTAGGAGGTCCTACATGGTTTTCATGTTTTATTGTCTTGGTGAATAGTTGGGAGATTCTTTTGTGATTGTAATATCGTGGGGATGGTTTTCAACCAGTGACGAAGCACTGATGGTTACGTACTTGGGTTTCACCATAAGTTCTCCAATGTCCTTGCATCCCAAATATCCCATTCCTGATTTTAATCCACCCATCAATTGATAAATCACATCGCCAACACGACCTTTGTAGTGGACTCTTCCTTCCACTCCTTCTGGCACATATTTTTTTGATCCCTGTTGGAAATAGCGATCCTTACTACCAGCGGTCATGGCGCCTAAGCTACCCATTCCGCGATACTCTTTGTATCTTCTTCCTTCATAGATAACTTCCTCTCCGGGAGATTCGGATGTTCCAGCCAAAAGTCCACCGAGCATTACAACATGTCCTCCTGCTGCAATGGCTTTTGTAATATCTCCAGAATATTTGATTCCACCGTCGGCAATGATGGGAATGCCACATTCTTTGGCAGCCTTTGCTGCCTCCATGATGGCTGTGATTTGAGGGACTCCAATACCGGTAACCACACGGGTGGTACAAATACTTCCAGGTCCAATACCAACCTTGACAGCATCGGCTCCAGCTTCATACAGAGCTTTCGTTGCTTCATAGGTTGCCACATTTCCTGCAATCACTTGCAAGTCGGGGTATACTTCCTTAATTTTTCGAACGGCTTTGATGACTCCGGCACTATGGCCGTGGGCTGTATCGAGAACAACTACATCGACCTTTGCTTCCACCAAGGCCTTGACCCTATCCATCATATCTTCCGTTACACCAATGGCAGCGCCCGCCAAGAGCCTCCCTTGTGCATCCTTTGCACTATGGGGATATTCAATGGATTTTTCAATGTCTTTAATCGTAATTAAACCTTTCAAATGGAATGTATCATCCACAATGGGAAGTTTCTCAATCTTATATTTCATGAGAGTTTGCATTGCTTCTTCCATGGTCACACCTTCTCTTGCCGTGATGAGATTATCCTTGGTCATGGCTTCTGCAATGGGTTTATTCATATCCAATTCAAAACGGATGTCTCTATTGGTGATAATTCCAATTAACTTACCATCGGGTTCCACAATGGGAACACCAGAAATCTTGTACATACCCATGAGTTTATCTGCATCGGCCACCGTATGATCTTTGGTTAAACTGAAGGGATCGGTGATAACGCCATGTTCACTGCGCTTGACCTTGTCAACTTCCAGAGCCTGTCTTTCAATGGTCATGTTCTTATGAATGATTCCAATACCACCTTCCCTAGCCATGGCAATGGCCATCTGCGACTCCGTCACCGTATCCATACCTGCAGCCATAATGGGAATATTGAGTTTAATTTTATTTGTCAAATGTGTGGACGTATCGACTTCGTGGGGCAATACATGACTTTCCGCAGGCATCAATAGGATGTCATCAAAAGTCAACCCTTCTTTAAAAAATTCCATCTAACCCTCCTTTATATTTTACGTAGAATATCAAATAATCTTCAAGTTGTCAAGCCTAAACTTCTTCCAAATGAGCTTGGAAATGTCTCAAAATAGGAGGCTCCCATGTAATTTTATATCCTTTTTGAGATGCTGCCTTCTCTTTCAAGGCCACAAAGGCATCCCGAATAAGATCCATATGGGATTGGGTGTAGACTCTTCTTGGGATGGCAAGTCGAGTAAATTCAAATTGACTCTTTAATTGCTCTTTTGTATCCGGATCATTGCCGAGCATAAAAGATCCAATGTCACAGGTTCGTATTCCCGCTTCCTTATAGAGCTCGATAGCTAAGGTTTGACCTGGGAAATGATAGTAGGGAATGTGGGGATAAAAGGCCTTCGCGTCAATAAATAGTCCATGGCCACCGGCGGGGCTTTGGAAGGCAATACCTTCTGCTTCTAATAAATCGGCCAGATATTTTATCTGTCCATAGCGATATTCGAGTTGCTCATATTCAACGCCCTCTTCCAGTCCTCTTGCAAGGGCTTCCAAATCTCTACCACTTAAACCACCATAGGTGATAAATCCTTCAAAGGAGATACAGTTTGCTTTCACACCCTCGAAAAGCTGTTGATTCTCTTTGATTCCGATGAGGCCTCCCATATTTACAATGGCATCCTTTTTGGCGCTCATGGTAAATCCATCTACCAAGGAGAACATCTCACGAATAATCTCTTTTAATGTGTGATTTTCAAAACCTGGCTCCCTCATTTTAATAAAATAAGCATTCTCCGCAAAGCGAGCTGCATCCAAATTGAGGAAAACTCCTCTATCTTTGCAAAGGGAGGACACAGCACGGAGATTGGCCATGCTCACAGGCTGCCCTCCAGCAGAGTTGTTGGTAACTGTCATAACAACGGCTTTTACCTTGTTGCCATACTCATCCAGAAGCTTTTCTAGCTTTTCAATATCCATATTCCCTTTGAAATCATCCTTACATGTGGGATCCAATGCACTGGGTGTTACACAGTCAATGGCCCTTGCCCCAGCAATCTCTACATGGGCTCTTGTTGTATCAAAGAACATGTTACTGATGGCGTAGTCTCCTTTTCCCATGAGTAAGGGAAATACGACTTTCTCGGCAGCACGACCTTGGTGTACAACTTGAATCATATCATATCCAAAAATATCCTTGGCCACATCCATCAAGTGGTAGTAGGATTCTCCTCCGGCATAAGCCTCGTCTCCTTCCACAAGTCCAGCCCATTGCCATTCACTCATAGCATTGGTTCCTGAATCGGTGAGTAAGTCAATATAGACCATTCTGCTTCTTAAATTAAAAAGATTGTAATGCGCCTTACGAATCGCTTCCTCCCGTTCCTCGCGGGTCGTCATTTTAATTTTTTCAACCATTTTAATACGAAATGGTTCCGGTACATACTTAGCCATAGTTACCTCCTTAATAAATTAAGTATATCATATTGAATGTTAAATTCAACGGTTTTCCTTAACATTTTTAATCGATTGGTGTATAATAGAATAGGTCAATTAAAAAAACAAAAGGAGGTATATATGCAAGCGTTATTTATTGTTATCAACCATGAAAAGCATTTTGATTCTCTTTTAGACGAGTTTAGAGCACAAAACATTCATGGAGGGACTATCTTGGAAAGTGAAGGTCTAGCAACCACCATTGCTGAGCATTCTCATGATATGAATTATGGCTATTTTCGTAGTCTTTTAAATAGTGGTCGCCCGTACAACAAAACCATTTTTCTCATTGGCAATGATCAGACAATACAAAAAGCAAAAGAATGTGTTCGAAAAGTAACCGGAGGAATTTCTGAAGAGAACAAAGGCATTATGTTCACCATTGCCGTCAATGACTTTGAAGGATTAACCAAATAATCTTAAAATATTATAGAAAGGAACCCTATGGAATATTTATATTCAATCTCCGTCCTCTTATTAAGTGGACTTTTGTTTTCACGCCTGTTATCGCGAATCAAATTTCCAGATGTAACAGGATATTTAATCGCCGGAATTATCATTGGCCCCTCTGTCGCTAAAATTTTAAGCTGGGACAGCGTTCATAATCTTGAAATCATCAGTGAAGTGGCTCTTTCGTTCATCGCATTTTCCATCGGAAGCGAAATGAATTTAAAAACAATGCAGAAAATCGGACCTAAGATTCTTTTGGTAACCATCTTCGAAGCTCTTGGAGCTTTTTTCTTTGTAACGCTGTCTTGTGTTATCTTTTTCAAGGAATCTTGGCCTTTCGCTTTGGTTCTTGGAAGCATCGCTTGTGCTACTGCTCCCGCAGCGACATTGATGGTCATCCGTCAATATAAGGCCAAGGGAGACTTGGTAGATATCTTGGTACCTGTTGTTGCTATGGACGATGCCATCGGTATCATGACCTTTGGTATTGCTTCTTCCATTGCAACATCATTGCTCCAAGGAGGCGACTTCCATCTTGTAAATATGATTTTTCATCCCATTAAAGAAATCTTTTTATCTTTTGCCATCGGTGCTGTTATGGGTTACTTATATAGCGTCATTAACAGAAAACTTAGAAATGATGATGAGGTATTGGCCTTTACCATTGCTTTTGTATTTTTAACGGCTGCGGGAGCATTGTATCTGAAATTGTCTAGCCTTCTAACCCTTATGGTTATGGGACTTGTCATCTCCAACTTGGGAGCGGTCAATAGAAGATATCAAACCCTTATGGAAAAAGTCACTCCTCCCATCTTCATTTGTTTCTTTGTACTTTCAGGCGCAGATTTAGATTTAAAGAGTATTGCGTCCGTCGGAATGCTGGGAATATGTTACATTATCACAAGGGTTGTGGGCAAGTATTTGGGAGCATTCAGTTCTTCAAAAATTGTCGGATTTTCTAAAGAGGTCCAGCATAATTTAGGATGGACTCTTGTCCCGCAAGCCGGTGTCGCCATTGGACTTAGTTTATTGGCAACAAAGATGATACCTACCCCCCACGGAGAAGATATTCGTACCATTATCTTAGGAGCTACGATTGTTTATGAGCTTGTCGGACCACTGACTGCAAAATGGGCACTTAGACGATCGGGTTGCATCGATATCTCTTAATTTAAAATCATTCATGATATCCTCGATTGAACCGAGGATATTTTTTATGCAAAGCTTGACAATTTTCTTGGTTTAGTATATGATAGTTTATACCATAAATTTACAACTTATGGAATGAATATTGGCTCATTATGAGTGGTGGAGGGAATAGGCCCAATGAAACCCGGCAACCGAAATCAGGTGCTAAATCCTACAGAGAAATCTGAAAGATGAGACGGACTCTTCTTTCACGTAAAGAAGATTTTTTTTGCCCTACCCCATTCCTCATGAAAGGAAGGAGAACTATATGATACGTTATCACACAAGTGAAAGTGTTACGGAAGGTCACCCCGACAAAGTTTGTGACCGAATTTCAGACAGTATATTAGATTCCATACTGGGATGTGACCCAGAGGCAAGGGTGGCTTGTGAGGCCATGGCTGCCACAGGATATATTCTTGTCAGTGGACAGATCACCACCCATTGCTATGTTGATATCCCCTCCATTGTAAGAAACTGTCTAGAAGAAATTGGCTATACAAGAGCCAAATATGGTTTTGATGCCCGCACTTGTGGCGTCCTTACCTCACTGGAAGAACAAAGCCCCGACATTGCCATGGGTGTGTTTAATGCCCTAGAACATAGCGAGGATCCCAAGGATCCTCTGGATAAAATTGGAGCTGGGGATCAAGGGATGATGTATGGGTTTGCCTGTGATGAAACAGACACCTATATGCCCCTTGCCATTGACTTGGCCCACCAATTAACCCGCCGACTTGCCAAGGTGAGAAAAGAAGGCATTCTATCCTATGTTCGCCCTGATGGAAAAGCCCAAGTGAGTGTGCAATATGAAGATCACATTCCTAAGAAAGTTACCGGCATCGTGGTTAGCACCCAGCACTCCCCTTTAATTGAAACAGAGGATTTAAGAAAAGATATTCTAGAGCATGTCATTCGCCCCATTATTCCAGAAAACCTCATGGACGATGATACAAAGATCTATATCAATCCAACGGGAAGATTTGTCATTGGTGGACCCATGGGGGATGTCGGTTTGACGGGAAGAAAAATCATTGTGGATACCTACGGAGGCTATGCAAAACATGGCGGTGGTGCTTTTTCAGGAAAGGACGCCACAAAAGTGGATCGATCCGCTGCCTATGCCGCAAGACACATAGCCAAAAATATTGTGGGTGCTCAACTGGCCAAGCGTTGCGAAATTAGTCTATCCTATGCCATTGGAGTTGCTCGTCCCACAAGTATCGATATCAACTGCTTTGGAACAGAAACACAAGACATTGAAACCATTCGAAAGAAAGTGCAGCAGCACTTTGATTGTCGACCAGCGGCTATCATCGAGAGGTTTCAGTTGAAACGTCCCATCTATACTCCGCTCTCAAGCTATGGACACTTTGGAAGACGAGATTTGAAACTTCCATGGGAAGAACTTGATGTGGTAGAAAGGTTGAAATAATATGGATGATTTGCAAAAACGATTCATCATCGTTGTACTTTGCTTATTTGGACTATGTCTTCTCATGTACCTACTCATTCGCCATGAACTGGGAGGTATCGGGATGCAGATAACAGAAATATTAGAACAAGCCATGTAATAAAAAACCAAGAGTCTCTAGATTTTATCTAAAATGCTCTTGGTTTTTTTGTATGTCTAAACAGATATTTATAATGAAAATTTATAAATTCGATAGGTTTTGTTGAGTTTACCGCCTACTTTAAGAATGTCGTTTTTCATGTCCACATTGTGATCCCATATCGTGCTTCCTTCAACTTCTTGATATCCCTTCTCCATGGCTTTTTTCAGGGCAATGAGATAAATGGCCTGGGTTACTCCCTTGTTTCGATAACTGGGGATGACGAATAAAACAAATACTCTTAATCTCTTCATCTTTCTCTTATAGTAGAGAAATTTTAAAAGACTCCAAGGATTCATTTTTCCGTTCATATGGAGCAGCACTTGGTTATAATCTGGCATCGCAATATTAAAAGCAATGGGCTCTCCCTCTTCATTGCGTGCAATGTAGATGAAATCTTTATCTGCAAGAGGTGCAATGGCTTCCGTGATAATTTTAACTTCATCTTTGCTCGGTGGCATAAAGTCAATCCACTCCTCCGTCTTGGGCATACCTTGCTCGATGATTTGACGGATATCTTCCGCTTCTTGAGGAAGATGTTCCTTGTCAAGACGAATGGGATCCACTCGGAACTTATATTTTTTCATTGCATAGGGAATGATTTTTGCATACCTTGTGATCATATCCTCGGAAGGTTCTGCAATAAATGCATAGCAGTCCCGATATTTAATAAAATCATTGTCCAAAACTTGCTCGTTATAGTAGGGTGGATTGTAAACATTCTGAACCATGGGCCAATCTTCAAAATTGTCAATCAAAAAACCACGATTGTCCTCTCCTCCCGGAAGAGAAAAGGGTCCTTTAAGTAAATTGGATCCATGTTCCTTTGCCCACTTCTTCGCCGTATCGTAAAGGGCTTTGGCAACTTCCCCATCATCCACCGCTTCGTATTGAGAAAAATAGCTATCTTTGACTCCGTGGTATGCATTCAAATGCTCGTTGATTCCAACGAGAATTCGTCCTACTGTCTTTCCATCTCTCTCTGCAATAAATAATTCCGCAGGACCAGCATTGAATACGTCCGATGTCTTCCCTTGGATATATTTCTTATACTCTTTACGTAGTGGTGGAACCCACCATGGATCATCCTTATAAATTTTATAGGGGAGTTCGATGAACTCCTCCAACTGCTGATCGGTTTCGACCTTTATTATTTTAATCATGTTACCTTCCTTTGTTGAGTATCCTCAAGGTACTTTCTGGTACATACTCGGATAGGTCCCCTGGGCCCCCATCAAGTATCTGGCGTACGAGAGAAGCTGAGATTACTTCTCCATGTTTTATTTTACGAGGGATTTCTATGAGTTGAAAGTTGTCTTCCATGGCCTTTCGTGATAAAACTTCATTGTACATGGCTGTGGCATCATCCCTTTGTTCTGTTCCTACAAATCTTTTTTGTATGGATGCATCTTTGGCAATCCTCTCAAAATACAAAGCTGCATCCAACTTTGCATAGGCCCTACCAATGTCACTGGATTCCTTTAGAAAATAGGTGGGAAAGGTGTTCTTTGAAATCATAAAAGGACCACTACGGACCACTGTGACGTTTAAATCAGAAGTGCCACTTTGTACCATCTCCAGTCGCTTCTCATAAGAAAATCTGCTACAATCTTCTTCTACTACGAAAATAATAAGACGCTCACATTGTTTGATTGCTTCTTCCACCAAGTACCGGTGTCCCAAGGTAAAGGGGTTTGCATTCATAACAATGGCTCCATCAAAGCTTCCTCTCCCTTTCAATCGATCGATAAAATGAACGTAGGGATCCATTCGATCAACGAGAAAAGCTATTTCATCGGTTTTCACCAAGAGCTGAAAGCCTAGTGATGTAAACCATGGCCCATAGGTTGGTTTTGTAAAGAGAAAAACATTTTCATGACCCTTTGCATAGAGCCGGTCCTTCAATCCCGTGACTATTTTCGGTAGTAAGCCCGTTTCTCTATGGTCCGCTGCTGTTGCAAGCAATTTGATTCGATTTCCATCAATCGCACCTGTAGCAATGATTTTCCCGGCGTCACGAAGAACATAGTATTCTTCACAAGGCTCAAACCGAAGTCCCGCTGTTTCCAAAAATTCTACAAATTCCTTTTTTTCGAAGGGAAGTTCGAGTTGAATTCTATCCATTGCTAGAGGCAACAATTTCACCTCCCGTTATGACCAAATCTCCATCATAGACCACCATGGACTGCCCCGGTGCCGGTGCTCGCACTGGCGGATCAAAATGACCATATAGGCAACCATCCTCGTAGTTGACCTTTGCCATGTCTCCTGTTAACTTGTATCTGGTTTTTACTTCGTAGACTTTATCCTCCAATATGGGATGCGCAAGGGTTTGCGGAAGTCTTGCTTTCACTAAGGTTTTATACAGTGCCTCTTCTGTTCCTAGAATGACCTCATTGGTTTCTGGATCCACTCCGGTGACATAGGCTCGGTGACCCAGGGCAATATTCAGGCCCTTTCTTTGGCCGATGGTATAGTTGTGAATCCCCAAATGACAGCCGAGAATTCGTCCCGTTCCATCGACAAACGATCCCTTCGGTGGTAGAGAAATGTTTTGTGATTCCAAAAATTCTCTATAATCTTTATCAATGAAACAGACTTCTTGCGAGTCTTTTTTATCTCCAACCCGTAAACCCAAGTCTTTGGCAATCTCACGAATCTCATCCTTGGTATAGTCTCCCAAGGGGAACAAAACCTTATCCCAATGGGCGACACCATAGAGAAAATAGGTTTGATCCTTTCGCTGGTCCTTGGCTTTGGCCAAATACATTTTTCCGTCCACTTCACGGACCGCTGCATAATGACCCGTCGCCAACTTGTCATAGCCCTGGTTCATAGCATACTCTAATAGCGCCCCAAATTTTAAAACTCGATTGCAGATAACACAGGGATTTGGTGTCTTTCCATGCTTATATCCTTCCACAAATGGATCAACCACTTGCTCCTTAAACATTTCCCGGAAAGATACGACTTTGTGCGGTATGGAGAGCGCTTTGGCGACGGATTTGGCATCCTCCACGTCTTTGGCAAATTTTTCTCTGGAGGTCACTCCGATGTCAAAGGTCACTCCTTCTACATGATATCCCTGTTTCAAAAGCAAATGACCACAAACTGATGAGTCCACTCCTCCACTCATTGCCAACATGACACGCATTACAAGAACACCACAATTCCGCCTTCTTCAGCATATGTGCTGGAAAGCCCTCTCATTTTTGTAATTTCAATCATCCTCTCAGGGAAGTATTCCAACAGCTTGTCTCTCACATATTCTGCCGAAGTTCTATCATTGGCTTCTGAAATAATAATTGGACAGCTCAGTGTTCTGTCGCAAAGCTTATAGGCCTTTTCTACAAGAGAATTCAAAGTTTTCTTTACCCCCCGCTCAATAGAAATGGGTAAGATTTTGCCATTGTTGTTTCTGGCAATACACTTGACATGTAGAATTCTAGATAACTTTCCAGCAATCTTGGGAACACGGCCATTTCTTGCCAAGTTGGTAAAGGAGCATAGGGCAAAAATTGTTAAAGAGCGTTGAATCAAGTCCTCTGTGGCCTCGACAATCTCATCAAAGGTCTTCTTAGCCTTGATTAGTTGGTCCAAAAAGACCACCACTCCCGTTTCCCCTGCGGTGGCACTTTGAGAGTCAAATATATGAACCTTGGCCTTGGGATTTTTTTCCAAGTATAGTTGTTTCGCAACCTGTGCTGCATTATAAGATCCCGATAATTTCCCTGTAATTGTTACGATGAAAATATGGTCTCCTTCCATCAGTTGGAAAAAATCATCTGGAGATGGACATGCGGTGCGTATGGGTGTGGTGGTTTCTTTCATGATACGGAAAAACTCATCCATGTCCAAAGTATCATCATCTATAAATGTATGTTCTTCGATTGAAATTTTAAATGGCGCTGCCTTCACTTCACAACAGGTTATCATCCCGGGATTCAATTCAGCTGATGTGTCTGTAATAATTTGATACATTAATTTTCCCCTTCAATTATATTTTTTATTTTTTCCGCTTCCCTATTTATAAGTTCTTCCTCTTTTCCCTCAATCATCACCCGAATACAAGGCTCTGTCCCTGAAGGACGAATGAGCAGACGAAAGTCAGGATGTCTCTCTTTTAAATCTTGAATTGCCTTGGCGATGGTGGGATTCTCCAAATAGGTCTTTTTCAATGTACTCTCTGCATGGGCGTTGACCAATACCTGTGGATAGTCCTTGAATAAAGATCCGACTCGTGAGGCCTTCTCCTTTAAAATCTTCAATAGACGAAGGATCAATACCGCCGTTTGTAGACCATCCCCCATGGTGTTGTGATGCAAGAAGATAATGTGTCCCGATTGCTCGCCACCTAGTACATAGCCATGACGTATCATTTCTTCCATTACATATTTATCACCCACATCGGCCCGGACCAAATGAATACCTTTTTCAGTAAGAAAATCTTCGAATCCCTGGTTGCTCATGGTTGTCGTTACAACACCATTTCCCTCCAATTCTCCGGCAGATGCATAGGCAGAAGCGGCATAGGCAATCACATGGTCTCCGTCGACCACTTTCCCATTTTCATCGGCAAAGATGACCCTATCCGCATCTCCATCAAAGGCAATTCCCACATCACAGTTTGTTTCTTTAACCAACGTGGCTACTTTTTCTGGACAGGTAGATCCGCTATTATTGTTGATTTTGCTTCCATCTCCATCGCAGTAAATACAATGGACCTCCGCACCCAATTCTTTGAAAAGTCTAGGAGCAATATGGCTCATGACTCCATCCCCCGCATCAACGGCAACTTTCATTCCTTGAAATCCTTCTGGAATAAGTGATTTGATGTGACCAAGATAGTCTTCCACCAACTCTCTTCCGTCGATATAGGTTCCCAGCTCTTTTCCCCACACCTCTTCTGTGGGTAAGGTATCGATGATCTGTTCGATTTTCAGTTCCTCTTCATCACTTAGTTTGAAACCATCACCATTGATAAGTTTGATACCATTGTATGGGAAGGGATTGTGACTTGCCGAAATCATAACACCCATATCCATGGAGTGCTCTCGGGTTAGAAAAGCCACTGCCGGTGTAGGTACTACACCGAGAAAAACAACATCTGCCCCCTCTGCCATCAATCCAGATTGCAGGGCCGATGCAAGCATGGGACTTGAGACTCTTGTATCCATTCCTAACGCAATTTTTGCATCTTTTTTTTCTAAGTACCGAGCCATGGCCCGTCCACATTGATATGCAAAAGCGTTTGTCAATTCAGTATTTGCAATTCCTCTTACACCGTCTGTCCCAAAGTATTTTTTCATAATTCCTCCCTGTATCTTTTTACTAATTGCATTAATATAAATTTTTCATTGGGTACACCATGATCCACCTGTTGGAATAGCCATTCTAAAATACGTCCAACTTGGGGGCCTTCTTTCACACCCAAAGCGAGAATATCTCCACCATTGACCGCTAAATCTTTTAAGGTAAAGGCTTCATTATTCTCACTCATATTATCCTTTATTTCCGCTATTTTGTCAATGATTGCCAAACCATCTCCATGGGAAGCCATGGAATCAGCTCTCGTCAATTCCAACCATTGTTCAAAACCATCCTCCCCCAATCTACGGACAAGATTTCGAATCCCCCTTTTTCCCATCTGAGGATCCACCCTCATATGAAGTGCAATGAGATCTAGGATTCGGTTTCTCACTTTGAAAGGTAAACAATATCGTTTCAAAATATCGGAAGCCATTTTTGCAGAAAGCTCATCGTGTCCATAATAATGGGATTCTCCATCCTCGTCAATGGTTTTTGTCTCTGGCTTACCAATATCATGGAGTAAAGCTGCCCATCGCAACACTCTCACCTTGGGTGTATGTTCCACTGCAACCAAGGTATGGGTCCAAAGATCAAATCTATGGTGGCGATTTCCCTGATCAAAGTCATAGGTGGGGATAAGTTCTGGCAAAATGTAGTCCAAAACTCCCGTGGAGCGAAGCAATGTCAACCCTTGGTTCGGTCGATCAGAAAGCAAAATTTTCTCAAATTCCTCAGCGATTCGCTCCATGGATAAATAGTAAATCAATTCTTTCTTCGCCACAATGGCATCCAACGTACGTTTTTCTATCTGAAATCCCAACTCGGTGGCAAAACGAATGCCTCGTAGCATCCGCAAAGCATCCTCTTCAAACCGATCTTCTGGTTCTCCAATGGCACGGATGATCCCCCTTTCTATATCCTTCAATCCATCGACCAAGTCCACAATTCCCTGGTTGGGATCATACAATAATCCATTGATGGTGAAGTCTCTCCGCTGGACATCTTCCTCCACCCTTGGTGTGTAAGAAACCATGGATGGCCGTCGATAGTCCAAGTATTTTCCTTCTCTTCGATAGGGGGTTATTTCGATGGAAACTTCTCCCTCTTCTTTGGGCGGTAAAATCCAAGTTCCAAGAGTTGCATTAATGGAGTATCCGCTGGGGAACAACCGCTCTAAGTCTTCTTGACGGGCAGATGTGGTAATATCCACATCATATGAAGGACGGTTTAAAATCATATCACGAACGGTACCGCCGACAACATAGGCTTCTTTTCCATCCCGATGTAATATCTTTAAGACATCTTCGTACAGCATCATGTCCCCCTTTCTTGAGATACTCTTTCTTCATTTATACCCAATGCAACCATGCAACCATAAGAACAAAAAAGGGACTTTCGTCCCTTCCTATATCACCTGACTGATTGCAAGACCAATCGCGATGAGGATACACGCACTGACCAGACTCTTCCGAAGAGAAATTTTTTCGGGAGCAGGACCCGTAGGTGCCAAATTTGCATATCGAAGCCCCATAACCAATGGCTTATAAAGTAAAATTGTAAAACCAGCATTGAGTAAACCCTTAAAAATATTAAAAGGTAAAATCACAGGACCTAGAATTTTAATGACTTCCTCTCTCGGAACATGGAGGTAAAGAGGCGTCAAAAGATAATTCCAAAGCAACATACATAGAGTCATAAGAACGGTTCCAATCAATAAACCATAAATGGCACTTTTGATGTTTCGATGTTTTTTGTATGCAATGGCAGCTGGCAATGCGAAAAAAGATGTCGCCAAAATATTCATAATGCATCCTATGGGTCCCGTGGTACTGATGGTAATCATCTCAACGAAAGATACCACCACCGTCACGATAAGTGCTGGAACGGCCCCGAAAATAAATCCTGCAATGGAAATGATCACATCCTTAGGTTCATATTTTAAAAACATAACCACTGGAATCCGTATGAAGAATACGGCCATATAGGCAATGGCGGCAAACATGGCAAGAGATGTCAGACGCTTGGTCGAAAGTAAATTTTTATTCATAATTCCTCCTTCCGGGGCACAAAAAAACCCCATATACCAGGGGTATCTTCTTTCATCCGGACTATACCGTCGGCTCAGGAATCTAACCTGATCAACCAAATGGCTCGTGGGCTATACCACCGGTGAGGAATCGCACCTCCCCTGAAGATGGATTAAGTATACCACATGAAAAGAAAAAAAGCAAAGAGTCTATCTTTCATAGATTCTTTGCTTCCACAAATCTCACCTTTTGGATTACTCCTCTTGCTCCATGGACTCTTCCTTCTCGATGGGCACCATGACAATTTCAATGGTGCTTGCTTCTGGAATGGATAGCTCTGGGAATTCTGAAGACTTGACATTGAGGTGAACAGCATTCCTTCCCTCTATGGCATCAACCAAGTTGACGTCAAAGCGAAGATTTCCCGCCTGTATGTTTTCGAGAGATGGTTTATATCCTCTCAAAATAATTTCATAGGAATCTGGCAAATTGTCTTCATCGACACGGAGTCCTTCGGGAATGTTGTAATACATAATCTGCCTACGGTTGATGATGACACTCTTTTGTACATACTCATGGATATCAAAATGGAGATAATATTCTTTCTTGTTGTCCACTGTGGCAAATCCATCGGGAATAATGAGGTTTAGTTTCTTTTCTTTCCGATTGATGAGCTTCTCCACATTGATGGGTTCCGTAGTAATCTTAGGAGGAATTTCCCCCTCCTGAATCAATTTAAGAGCCACGGTGGGAGGCGTAATCTCCATGTTCGTAATCTCATAATTTGTTGGCAACTTCCCTTCCATGACGAGCTCAATGGGAATGATGGCCGTCCTATAGATGGGAACGGTGACATCCACCGTGCTGGGTGTAAAATCAACTCCAGGAATTTCCTGTCCCAAGTCATCCACAGCATAGACGGGCACGCTTACAGTAAATGCCTGCGTCCTACCATTGATATCCACATAGGCCTCCATGCGTTTCACTTGATTGATGGCAGAAGACGGCCCTTTGACACTGACTTTTGGGGTGGCGCTTTCTAAGTCTCCCAAGATAAAGTTCTCTTCCGGATTTCCGTTGGTTACAATTTTTACATCCATCTCCTTGGTTATAATCCGGTCAATATACACCACAATATCCGATGGAGATTGACTAACAACCTCCAATTTTTCAGGCGCATTGTTGAGCCGTATATTGATGGGGATACGAACTTCTCCCGCAGAATACCCTTCCAAGTCCACCGTGGCAGAAATCGAATCATGACTGAGTTTTTCCAAATCCATTTTTTTACCACTGATTCGTACGTTCACAAACGTATCCGTCGGATTCATGAGTTCTAATCCGCGGCGTTCCATGGTATCTAAATGTAGAAAATTCACTTTAATGTTACGGACCGTTCGATATTCACTTGGATTCTCAACTCCCATGACGTAGCTCCATAAAAGAATGGCTACGACCAGGGAGACAATCTTAGCTGTCAGATTCCGGGTCTTGTTTTTTTGCATATATATCACCTTTTAATTTGCTGAAGAAACTACTTTCTTCAGGTGTGGGATTATAAATAGCGGTCAATTTCTTGCGCAGAGTTTCTTCATCTAGGTAACGGGAAATCTCGCCACTCTCACAGGTGGATATGGCTCCCGTTTCCTCACTGACGACAATAACAAAACAATCGCTTTTTTCTGAAATTCCCAGTGCCGCCCTATGTCTTGTCCCCAAATCCTTACTCAAGCGATTATTATCCGTGATGGGCAGAAAACATGCCGCAGCCCGAATTTCACCTCGCTTGATAATCACAGCTCCATCATGAAGAGGCGTATTGGGGATAAAAATATTGATCAATAATCCCATGGAAACTTTTCCGTCGATGGGCGTCCCCGTTTCAACAATTTCATTGAGACCTGTTTTTCTCTCAATGACAATCAACGCACCAATCTTTTGTCGAGATAAGCTTCCACAGGCTTGGACAATTTCTTCCACTGCAGGATGGATTTCTTTTCCATGGGATTCACGGAAGCTTCTTGTCACAAATTGGCTACGTCCTATAAACTCAAAGGCACGACGAATTTCGGGCTGAAAGATAACTACGAGAGCGATGAGTCCTGCGCTTAAAACACGGTCCAACATCCATCGTAAGGTGTAGAGCCGAAACCATCCGCTCAATTTTGTGACCACCAACAATACAACCAGACCCTTGGCAAGTTGCTCTGCCCGAGTCTGACGTACCAACTTATAGAGCTGATAAATAATGATGGCGATGATTAAAATGTCAATCACATTATTGAACCGAAAGTTGGAGAGGGTGTCTTTAATGGATTGAATGAACTTGGTTGTGTTCATTGTTCCTCCCAGTTAATTACATATATGATTTAAATTCTTCTTTAAATTTCTTAAATAATTCAATGGCATCTTCCACCGGTTGTGGGGTGGAAATATCGACTCCGGCTCTTTTGAGAACATCAATGGGATCAAGAGATGAGCCGCTCTTCAAATATCCAAGATAGAGTTCTCTTTCCTTTTCTCCACCCTCGAGAATTCTCTTCGCAAAACTTAAAGCGCAGGAAATTCCCGTAGCATACTGATAAACATAGAAGTTGTAATAGAAGTGGGGAATCCTTGCCCATTCAAAACGAATGGAGTCGTCATTTGTCATGGTGGGGCCATAATATTGGCCATTGAGCTGATGATACTGTTCGCTCAAGAAATCGGCCGTCAAAGCGCCTCCCTTTTCATATTGGGCATAGATATCTCTCTCAAATTCTGCAAATTGGGTCTGACGGAAAAGAGTTCCACGAATGGTTTCAAGGAAATGATTCAATACATATTTTCTACGTTTCTCATCCTTCCACTGATCCAATAAATAATAGGTCAAGAGGGATTCATTCAAAGTGGAAGCAACTTCTGCCACAAATATGGAATACCTAGAATAACAGTAGGGTTGATATTTGTTGGAATGATACGTGTGCATGGAATGTCCCATTTCATGGGCCACAGTAAAGACATTATCCAAAGTGCCATGATAGTTTAATAAGATGAATGGATCGGTACCATAGGATCCACTGGAATATGCTCCCGTTCTTTTCCCTTCTGTTTCAAACACATCGCACCAACGATTGTCAAATCCATGGCGTAAAACATTTACATAGTCATTCCCCAAAGGCTTCATTGCATCTAAAATCATATCCCTCGCTTCTTCAAAGGAAAAGGTCATATCCACATCCTCTACCAAAGGAGCATAGATATCAAATAAATGCAAATCTTCTAATCCCAACACTTTTTTCCGCACATCCATATAGTCGTGGAGTTCTGGAAGGTAATGATGTACCGTTTCAATCAAGGAATCATATACATCCAAGGGAATTGCATTTTGAAAAAGTGCTTGATGGCGAGCAGAGGAAAAATTCTTTAATTTTGCTTGAATGGCATTGGATTTTACTGTGGCATCCAATGTGGTTGCCAGTGTATTTTTGTGTTGATCAAAGGCTTGGTAAAAGGTTTCAAATATAGATTTTCTGTCTTTTCTTGGAGCCTTCTCCATCAAGGGTACAAAGTTCCCATGGGTCAATGGAACGAGTTTTCCTTCCACTTCCACGTCAGGAAACTTCATATCGGCGACGGTGAGCATGGAAAATGCTCTGGACCCCGTGTCAAACAGAGGAGAAAGGGTGGAAATTATCTTTTCTTCTTCCGCACTCAATGTATGGGGCTTATATTTTAAAATATCATTCAATCTCTTTTCAAAAATTTGTAACTCTGGTTTTTCCTCTATGAATCTTTGGAAGTCACTCTTTTCATGCTGTAATAACTCTGGATTTACAAAAGATAGACTCGATGAAAGCTCCGTAAACATGGCTTGCAGCTTAGCATAATAGGTTTGATAGGTTGGATCTCCATTGTTTTCATTGAAACGGTTGCTAATATATACGCCAATCTTTCTGGCCTCAATGATCAACTGATCTGTCTCTTGAAAAAAACGAAGTAAGGTATCGGCCGAATCCATGATATGCCCTTCCCATTTTGATATCTGTTGAATCTCAGTTGTAACTTTCTCAAGGGCTTGATCCAAAGCATCATGATTGGGGAAAATACCTTCCAAATTCCAGGTATACTTCTTCTCAAGTTCACTTCTTTTCTTTTGATTAAACTCCATATCTACTTCCTCCTTATGTATAAACAATACCCTGATACAGGGCAATTTTCACATTGTGGTTTTCTTGCCTTACAAATCCTTCTTCCATGAAAAATAAGTACATGATGCATGGTGGACCATATCTCTCTGGGCAAGCGCTTCATCAGCTTTTGTTCCGTCTTCTCCACGGTGTCTTCATGGACCAATCCCAACCGATTGGATACACGAAATACATGGGTATCCACCGCAATGGCGGGAACTTGAAAAATATTGCTCAAAACCACATTGGCCGTCTTCCTTCCCACTCCCGGTAAGGTAATGAGTTCTTCCAACTTTGAGGGAACCTCACCACCAAATTGGTCTAAAAGTAGGGAGCAAGTTCCAAGAATATTCTTGGCTTTGGATCGAAAGAATCCTGCACTGCGGATAAACTCAATGAGCCCCTCTTCTCCTAGGTCCAGTATCTGTTGGGGCGTATTGGCCACGGGATAGAGCTTTCGCGTGATTTGATTGACTCTCACATCTGTACACTGGGCTGACAGGATGGTGGCGATCAGAAGCTCGAAGGGTGTGTCATATAAGAGTTCCACTTTGGCATCCATATGGGTTTCCATAAGAATTTTCACCACTGCGTCCACTTCTTTTTTTGTCAATACATATCTCATACTTGGATCTGCTCCACATCTAGTAACTCAAATTCAACATAAGAACAAAGAAAAGATTCAATGGCGGCAGCTTGCTTTCTAAGAAATGTATAATCGTTCGAAACAAGGGCTACTGCAATCACCAATACATGGAATGAATCTTGCTCGCCGGTCTCCGCAACCGAAATATGAAACTTATTTTGTAACCGTTTGATGAGAGATTGCCGAATCTTTCTTTTTTCTTTTAAAGAGTCTACGGAAAATAGCCGTAAACGATACTCAATAGCTAGGGCTTTCAAAACAATCACCTACTTTAAGTATACCTCATTTACATTAAAATATCCACGAAAAATACGGAGAAATAAAAAGAAGAGGCCTTGGCCCCTTCTCTAAATTTTAAAGTAAATTCATTTGCTCTCCAGTTTTTTTGAAAACTTCTACAGCTCTGTCCAATTGTTCCTTTGTATGTCCTGCGGTAACCATACAACGTACACGCCCTGTACCCTTTGGTACGGTCGGGAACACTATTCCAGAAACGAAAACTCCATTTTCTAAGAGCGTTCTCGAGAATTCCATGGTTTTTGCTTCATCTCCGATGATAACTGGGGTAATTGGTGTTTGTGAATGGCCAGTGTTGAATCCTAAAGCTCCCAATTTTTCCTTAAAGTACTTGGCATTATCCCAGAGTCTATCCGTATATTCAGTGGATTCCATCAGCATTTTGATGGATTCCATGATGGCTCCAGCTGCTGCCGGCATGAGAGAAGTGGAGAACAAAACGGGACGAGCTCTGTGGTTTAACCACTCATACATGGTTTTGCTACCAGCCACATATCCACCGATGACACCAATGGCCTTTGATAGCGTACCAATGGAAAAGTCTACTCTTCCATGAAGATCAAAGTGGTCCACGGTTCCACGGCCACTTTCCCCAAGAACACCAGATCCATGGGCGTCGTCTACATAGGTCATACATTCATATTTTTCAGCTAAATTTACAATATCCGGCAAGGGAGCAATATCTCCATCCATGGAAAAGACACCGTCCGTAATAATGAGACAGTTCTTGTAATCGCCTCTCTTTTCTTTGAGGATTGCTTCCAGTGAATCCATGTCGGCGTGCTTATAGATGGCTTTATCCGATTTGGTAAGGCGAACTCCATCAATGATGGAAGCGTGATTCAATTCATCACTGATGATAAGATCTCCCTTTTCCGTAATGGCTTGAATCGTTCCTGCGTTACAGTTAAATCCAGATTGATATAAGAAAGCTGCTTCTTCTCTTTTGAATTTTGCCAATAATTCCTCAAGCTCTTCGTGAATGTCCATATTTCCCACAATGGTACGGACAGCACCGGCGCCCACACCATATTTGTCAATCATTTTCTTGGCACCCTCTTTGAGTCGAGGATGGTTGGCAAAGCCTAAGTAGTTGTTACTGGAAAGATTAATGACTTTCTTTCCATTCAAGATAATTTCCGCTTCATCAGGTCCTTCCAAAACGGGCAATTTACGGTAAACACCGTCTTTTTTTAACTGTTCTATACGGTCTTTAATAAAACCGAGTTCGTGAACGTTTGACATATTATTACCTCCTATGTCCCTATGAGTTCATTCTATTTGACTCATGTATATCATACATCAGATAAAAAAGGAATGCAATAGTTAATTTTTTGACAATCCCGTACTCCAAAAACCCTATCGCATTGCCAAATATTCTGCAATATATTTTTCCAAATATGGATTTTTCTTCTTTCTTTCTTCTAAGACAAGCCCCTGCAAACTAGGATCTCTCCTTCTCGTTGCATTGAGGATGGCATTTCTTTTAATAATCGTTCTTGGACGCCAGGAAAACGCCTTGGTTCCATATTTTCGATCATAGTCTTTCTTGCTCAATAAGAACAAATCATCTCCCGTCATGATATCTAGAGGAACAAATTCTTTCATCGATGGCTGGATGGATTGGTTCCATGGGCAAACCTTCTGACAAATATCACATCCATACAAGGAATTGATAAACATCTTATATTCATCGGCCAATTCCTTTGTCTGGGTCAAATGACTGATACAGCGTTGAAAGGCAAATTCCTTTTCTCCCAATGCTTTGGCAGGACAAGCATCCAAACATAAAGTACAATCTCCGCATCCAGGAAACACTTCCCTTTCCGTGGGGCGCAAATCCAGTGTCGTTAAAATGTATCCTATGTAGAAAAAAGAACCATATGTGGGATGGATAATATTTTGATTTTTACCAACAAACCCCAGACCCGATGCCAATGCCAAGTACCGATCAAAAAGAGGTCCTGTGTCTGCATAGGCTTGAAACCGTTCCAAATTTACTCGTTGAGCCAATTCATCCACCTTTTCTTCAAACACTCGATGGTAGTCTCTGCTCAATGCTCCCGTGGCCATGGGCAATCCCTTGGTTTTCTCATGACGATAGGGCATTCCAAGCACCAAAATAGACCGAACGCCGGGGAGAACATCCTCTGGCCGTAGTGCCATCTGCTGTTCTTTGGATAAATAGGGTTTCACCTCGGGTCGGATCTTTGGTGGAATATAGACCCTGGGGTCCATGATTGCCTTGGGGCCAAAGCCCAATTCTGTTAAAATCTGAAATAGGGTTTGGGTTTGTATCATATCTCTATGGTACCATATTTTCTTTTATCTTGCGACTTTTTTCTCTTAACAGAGGTTTCTTTATGTGATATAATTCAATGGGAGTTGATATCCTTGTTTTTTGATAAGAAGAAAAAATACCAAAGAATTGATTACATTTTAATCTTAGTCACCTTTGCCCTGCTAGCCTTTGGGTTGCTCATGGTCCATGCTGCAACCTTAAGTTACGGTGCTGTCAAACACGGTTCCTATATGCGTACACAGGGCTTTGCCACTCTGCTTGGACTATTTGCCATGGTACTTCTCATGTTTACACCAACCAAGCTTATGAAACGTCTCTATATTCCCATTTATGTTTTTTGTACGGGACTTTTACTTTTCACTCTTGTCGGTGATGCGTTGGGTGGCCCCATTAAGGTTGTCACCATAAATCATTCTCGCTCATGGTTATCCATTGGAGGATTTCAATTTCAACCCGCAGAATTTGTAAAAATTGGATTGGTGGTTTGCCTTGCCACCTATATGGAAAAAAATAGAAGCACATTAAACGAACCCTTTACCCTATTGAAATTATTAGCCTTTGCCTTTCTTCCTGTGCTACTCATTTTATTGCAGCCCGACAAAGGTACCGCTCTTGTATTCGTTGGAATCATTGCGGTCATGTTTTTCATCGGAGGAATATCTTTTAAGTATATTCTCCTCGCCTTGGGAATGTTGGCAGTGGTTGTGCCTGTATTTTGGTTCCGTTTAAGTGATTATGCCAAGAATCGTATCTTTGACTTTTTGGAGCCGGAACGAGATATTTTGGGTTCGGGAATGCAAGGCTACTTAGGAAAACTCATGGTAGGAAGTGGGAAGATATCGGGACGAGGTTTATTTCAAGGTGTATTAAATCAAAATAATTATTTACCCCTGAAACATTCTGACTTTATCTTTCCCGTCATCGGTGAAGAGCTGGGGATTCGGGGGGGATTGTTCTTATTTGTCCTCTATCTGCTCCTTCTCTATCGCATGCTCTACATTGCAAAACACGGTAGCTACTTCACCCGTGTTGCAGTGGTGGGATTTATTTCCATGTTTCTCATCCACATATGGGAAAATGTTGCAATGACCATGGGTCTAATGCCCATTACAGGGATCCCTCTCCCCTTTATTTCCCACGGAGGAAGCTTTCAATTATCCAACCTTATAGTAATAGGAATCATATTGGGTATAAAATATAGTACAGAGTATACTGTCAAGTCACCCGGACAAAAGATTGACAACCTACTCAGATAAGGAGGTATGTATGATAGCATATAAAGATGTATTGGAAGGAGCCATGCTCCACGCCGTACAAAGTGCCGGACAGAAAGGGCAGCCAATCAATGACTACTACGTCTATGAAGCTGTGAAGGATTTGGCTCCAAAGACCTATGACGTCTACTCGGCTCTTCTTCGTCTTAAGGACTTGGGTTACGTCATTGATGAATCCATCCAAGGAAAAGCCATCCTGAGATTATCCGACATTGGAGAAAAGTATACGGAAACACTTACAAAAGAGCTTTCAGAAAAAGCCCAAATCATTTTGGACCATCTGAAAAAAGAACCAGAAAAACAATCCATTTTCTCCCACGAAGTGCCGCTTGATGATACAGAAGAAGTTGTAAGAACGGAGGACAGTCATGAGGAATAAATTTTTACAAGATTTGGGAGAAAATCTCTCCGAAAGAGGCCTATCTTTTAAGGCCATAGAGAAAATCCTTCGTCCATATGAAATTCATTTCATTGAAGCCGAAGCACAGGGAAAAACCTATGAAGAGATTGTCAATGAGTTAGAATCAATTGGTGATATAGCAGATAAGTTTGCACCAAAAGATGTCATCCCCATTCGGAGCGCATCCACCTCAGCTGAGGACTTGGAATACGTAGAAGAACGAAAACCCAAAAAGAGCAACGGTTTTGTCCTTGCCATCTTGATTTTAGCACTCGTTCTACTCAATGTTTTCATCTTTATCCCCGTCGGATTGGGAATCTTTGCTGGATTGATTGCCCTTCTCGCAATTCCCTTTAGCTTGGGGACTGTTGCCATCAGCGCTCTCTTATACGGAGCAACCTATGTTAATGGTCATCTCTTTGTCTTAAGCATTGTGAGTCGTATCGCTCTTCCCCTGGGAATTCTTGGGGTATGTATCTTCTTCTTCATAGGATTATATTACCTATTCAAGTATTTCTTCAAAGGAGTAGCCGGTTTTAGTAGATTACAAGCAAGCATTTTTAGGAGGAATAAGTAATGAAAAAATTTCTATTGATTTTAGCTCTCTTCACCTTGGCATGCTTGGTCATAGGGATGGTTTCCTTCTTGATCTTTGATCTGGGAGAATATAGCCGCCTTATGGCAAAACCAATGGGCTCCATGGAAGGTAGCGAGACCTATCCCATCTATGATGGCATGAAGATTTTTGCAGAAAATGCGGTCTATACCTTCGAGGTCATCTTCGACAACATTCAAAATTTTTTCGATAGCATATTCTAATGCATCAATATCGGGGAAAGTTACTCGTTCACTGCGGATCCATGTTTTCTGGTAAAACCTCTGCCCTTTATAGGGATGTGAAACGTTTTACCATTGCCGGATACAAGGTATTGGTCGCAAAACCCGCCTTCGATGAGCGGTATGGGAAAGATCAAGTCGTCACCCATGATCAATTGGGATTGGAATGTATTCTCTTTGGAACCGTAGATGAACTTAAAAGAAAAATTGAACAAGAAAATCCTGATGTACTAGCCATTGATGAGGTCCAATTTATAGAAGGGCGTACAGAAGATGTACTAGATTTGTTTGAACAACTCTTGCAACGAAATGCGACTATCATTGCAGCCGGTTTGGATCTAGATTATCTAGCCCAGCCCTTTGAATTGACCCGTGAACTCATGGCACTCTGCGATTATTTATACAAACATCATGCAGTTTGTGCCCACTGTGGTAACGACGGATGGATTAGCCATCGCAGAATTCAAAATGAGGATCGCTTGTTGCTCGGGTCTACCAATATTTATGAACCTCTATGTCGTTCCTGCTATAATAAGGCCCGCAAAGAACAGGAATCCTATGTAAAAAAATATCAAGTACGTCTGGAAGAAACAGAATAAATCGAAAAAAATGACCAATTCTCTAAAGAGAGTTGGTCATGTTTCTGAATAGGTTCCTTGGGAGCCTATTTTTTATAATTCAATTTCTCGATCAAAAACCGATCCACCAATAAATTCCTTCAAAAGAGATGTATTGGGTAACAATTCATCATCCTCAATGGAATTGAAGTATTCCAACATATTCATCAGTCGTTTTGCCCGTACATAATGAGGGCTATCCTTGGGTACCTGCTTCAACAGTGGCATTGCATGTTTCTTTAAAACGGCAAGTTCATAGTCTAGGCTCGTATCCACAAGAATCTCTGCTTCCTCTTGAAATGGAAAGACGTATTTATCTTCTCCCTCTCGAACATTTTTCCATTCGGTGATGGAGGTAATGACATTTCTTCCCCTCGTTCGATTATCGCGCACCATCCGACGGATAAAACGGGCATCGGTCGTAGATACACGATTGCTATGATCAATATTCATGGTGGTCAAGGCTGAAAGATAGATTTTAAATTTGTTTCGATTGGGGATGTGACGACTGAGTTTGGGGTTTAAAGCATGGATCCCTTCAATGATAATAATATCCTTTTCTCCCAAATGTAACACCTCATCCGTAAAAATTGGCTCTCCTTTAATAAAGTCAAAGGATCGGCGTTGAATGGAGCCCTCCTCAATCAAACCCATGATGTCTCTGTTCAAGCTTTTAATATCCACAGCATCAATGGTTTCAAAATCATATGATCCATCTGGCTTTAAGGGTGTTTCAGAGCGACGAACAAAGTAATCATCGGTACTAATTTCAATGGTATTGACTCCACTGATCTTTAAATGTACTTTTAGTTTCTGCGCAAAAGTGGTTTTTCCCGAACTAGATGGGCCACTGATAAGAACCACCCTCTTGGCCGGATCCGCTATAATCTCCTTAGCAATGGTATCCATTTTGTTATCCAAAAAAGTTTCACTGACCAAAATCAATTCTCGAGCCTTTCCTCGGCGAATAATATCGTTCAAATCTCCCACATAGGAAACTCCAACAATTTCTGCAGCCTTGGTGGCATCTTGGAATACTTTGGATAATTTGGGATGCTCTTCTTCAAGATCCAACGCATAGTTTTTCTTTTTGCTGGGATAGGGAATAAGAATCCCGGGATAATAATATTTCAATGCAAATTTATCCACAAAACCAGTAGAGGGAGCCACTTCTCCTTCAAAACTCTCCATGTGCTCTCCCACACGGTACACTGTCGTTTCTGTCTTATCAATGGTTTTATATAATTTAACTTTATCGGCACGCTGCTCCTTTTCAAACAAATGTAAAAGATCCCCATTTTGAATGGTTTCTTTTAGGATAGGCATATCTTCTTTAATAATCCTTCTCATTTCTTCTTCTATGGCGTTGACATCGGCGTAACGGAAAGGAATTTTATTTTGCGTTTCTGTGTAAATAGCCGAACCTAAATGATGATGGATGATAGACCTTCTCTCCGGGAACAATCTCTCCTGTGCCATTTGAAAAATCATGACCAGGGTATTGGTGTAGATACGCATCCCAGCCGTTGTTTTAATATCCAGCAAGCGAATCGAATCTCCATCTTTTGGAGTATATCCTAGGTTGACCAATTCATTGCTTACGATGGCACCCATGTATTGTCTGTAATTTTCCATATGGTTTTTCATCCCGTCCAACAGGGTCTGTCCCTCTGGAAGAGTCCAATTCTTTTTTTCTTCTGTATAAGGCAATAATATATTAATCTTCATAGCAACCTCCTTTTATATTATACCCTTTTTTTCTCGTCATTCAAAAATCTATTCATATTTATTGAAATTCTCCCATTTATATTGAAACGAAACTCCTGCTATGCTATAATCAATGCAATAGGAGGCGATACTTTGGAGTCCTTCATTCGACTAAAAGACGTAAGAAAAGTCTATCGTATGGGTAAAGAAAAGATAGTTGCTCTCAATGATGTTAATTTAGATATCTATAAAGGAGAATCCATCTGTCTTATCGGCCCTTCTGGTAGCGGAAAATCAACATTATTGAATATGATGGCCGGTCTTGAGAAACCCACCAAGGGCGAAATTACCATTGGAAAGGTACATTTGGAAAAGTTATCCGAAGCACAGAAAACCAAATTTCGTCAATTGAATGTGGGCTTTGTTTTTCAATCCTATAACCTCATCCCTACTCTGTCTGCCTTGGAAAATGTGGGTCTTGGACTCATATTTAAAGGTGTAAGCAAAAAGAAACGGCAGGCTATGAGTCGAGAAATATTGGAGCAAGTCGGTCTAGGTGATCGATTGCATCACAAGCCAACGGAAATGAGTGGTGGACAACAGCAACGTGTGAGTATTGCTAGAGCATTCGTAGACCGACCCAAAATTGTCTTTGCCGATGAGCCTACGGGAAACCTTGATTCGGTCACAAGTATGGAAGTCATGCAACTCATGCACCGTTTGGTACGAGATGAAAACCAGACCCTAATCATCGTAACCCATGATATTGAAACTTCCATCTATTCGGACCGAATTGTCCATTTCCGAGACGGAATTGTAGAAAAAATTGAAAAGCAGACACCTGAACCCATACCTGATATGGTATCAACCACTGAAGAAAGCAAACATCATTAAAGTATAGAAAAGAAATAAGGAGTTTTACATGAAAAAACATATTGTAGCAATACTCGTTGGGCTTCTCCTCTTCTCCACCCTATTGCCGATACATTCGGTGATTAAAGCAGAAGATGACATAATGAATCAACCCGCCTATATTCGTATCGATGGTGATAAAACCGTCATTGGAAAACCCGGAGATTCCTTTAGTATTCATATGGATTGTTTTGTCACTGGCGCAAGACCTGGAGATATTGTTTCCGCAACTGCTGATGCTTCCGACAATATGAACCTCTACTTACTAAACGGATCGGATCAGATGAAGCTCACCAATCGAACCTTCGATTTTATGACAGGAGAAGATCGTGCCTATCTTTCCTTCCAAGGAAAGATTGCTCCCGATGCCAAAAGCGGTACCTACGCCGTCAATATTAGCATTTCTTTAAATGGAGAAGAAAAGCAAAAATATACTGCCTACGTCCGAGTAGAAGCCGATGAATTTTCTGCGGCTGATTTAACCATGAGTGAAATTCGACTCATCCCCGGTGGCCCAGAGGTCGAACCAGGCAAAGTCATCATCGCTGGAATTGAAATTGAAAATCAGGGACAAAATCCTGCCTACAATGTGACCCTGAAATTGGAGGGTCTCACCCAAGAGGGATTCACCTTGCGGAATGGTTTTGATACCCATAATTTCCCTTCCATTCAACCGGGGGAAAAGAAAAGAATTTCCTTTGAACTCTCCTCTCTTCCCTCCATCAAACCAGGCAACTATGAATTTACTCTAACCATGGATCATAAAGGCAAGAGCGCTACGGAAAAAGAAGAACCCAAGCAAAGGAAATTTTTCTTAGTTGTGGGTGGCAACCCAGAAAAGGCTTCTGCCCTGGTGATTACCAATTTAAAATATCCCACCAAAACCCTCTATCCAGGAAACATGGCAACTCTATCCTTCGATCTTACCAATAAAGGTCAAAGTGAAGCTAAAAGGGTTATAGTTAAATCAGAAGTGGAAGGAAATGGACTGGTGAACCGCTCCATCAGCCAGCACTTTATCGAATCATTGGCTGCCGGTGAAACTAGGCATTTTGAATTTTCATACTATGCAACACCTGCAAGTCAGACACAAAATTATCCCGTGCATATCAAAGTGGAATACAACGATGCCTATAGCAGTGAAACGCCTCAAACAACAGAGCAAATTGCCGGATTTTTTGTAAGCAACCCAGAAAAAGATAACGAACTCGATGGCAAGAAAAAGGCCACCCCCAAACTCATCATCGACCGCTATGAGTTTGAGCCAAAATTACCGGCAGCTGGAGAGGAGTTCAAAATGAAACTGTCTTTCTTCAATACCAATAGCAAAAAGACAGTGAAAAACATTAAAATTTATCTTACCAGCATGGATGTCACAAAGAGTGATTCCAATTCGGCCGGCTCCAATATTTTTACACCAGTAGATTCTTCCAACACATTTTATATTGACACCATTCCGCCCAAAGGATCTGTGGAAAAGGAAATAACCCTTTATACCGTACCCGATGCCATCGCAAAAACCTATACTGTGACCGCGAATTTCGAATATGAAGATAATGAGAATAATGAGTATAAAGCTACGGAAGAAATAGGAATCCCCGTAGTTCAGGCCTCCAAATTAGAAATTGGAGAAATGCAAATCATGCCTCCCCAGACCTACGTGGGAGAAGGTGTAAGTGTGGCTGTAGACTTTTACAATACGGGAAAGGTTACCCTCTATAATATGATGGTTAAATTTGAATCGGAGGAACTAGATGCACAGCAAGCAACCTATTACATCGGAAACTTTGTAGAAGGGTCCACTGAATCCTATGAGGTGTATGTAACCGCCAACGAGCCGGGCACAAAAAAAGGAAAAATTATTTTTAGCTATGAAGATTCTTCGGGTAAAAAGCAAGAAGTAGAAAAAGAAATATCCATCGAAGTGGCGGATGCCCCTGAAATCGATCCAAATTTTGATCCCAATATGGGAATGGACGGAATGCCAGGAATGGATGAAGATCCTTCCTTCTTTGGCAAAGTAAAATCCTTACTTAAAAAAGTCTTTTCTCATTGGTATATTTGGATACCTCTTCTCCTGGTGGTAGCGGCAATCATCATCGTCATTGTAAGAAAAATTTTAAGCAAAAAAAGAGAAAAGGAATTGACCATCGATGAGTAAATGGGATCTCCTTCTCATGAGTCTTCGAAACCTATGGCGAAGGCGACTTCGGACCACATTAACCATTTTAGGCGTGGTCATCGGTTGTGCATCCATTATCGTTATGCTGAGTTTAGGTTTTGGGATGAAAAAGAGTTTAGAGCAACAAATTGAAGAAATGGGGGATGTGGACATCCTTCGTATCGTCCCCTACCCCATTTACAACGAAGAAACCCAAGGACAGAAAGATGCCGCACCTTTGGATGATAAGGCCGTCAAGTTTATTGAGAGTATCGAACATGTGAAGGGCGTTCTTCCCACCATGGAAGTTCGTGTCGATGGCATCATCACAAAAAAATATGGTACCTATGGCGAAGTCATCGGAGTAGATCCCAAGGCAATGGTTGACTTTGGATTTTCTCCAGCCTGGGGACGTTTATTAGAAGAAGGTGACATGGCCACAGCAGTCTTTGGAGGGCAAATCAAATCCAACTGGGAAGATTATACCAAAAGACGCACTCGGAGAAGATATGGAAATTATCATGACCAGTTAGAATCTCCTGTGGATTTGCAGAAAGACCGAATTTTTCTTGCGATTGGTGCGGAATATGATGCTAACACTGAACGTAGAACATTTCAAAAGACCTTTCGTATCAATGTGGTTGGTGAACTTCCAGAGGACGATTGGAGAACCAGTTGGAATGTTTACGTTCCCATGGATTTTGCCATGAAATTACAAAGAGAAATAAAAAAAATCCAAGATAAACAAAGAGCTGAGGGAACAAGATTCTGGAATGACGGCAATAAAAAAGGAAAGTACTCTCAGATTCTGGTGCTTTCTGAAAATATCAAATACATGCGCGATATTCAAGAGCAACTAAAAGACGCCAATTTCAATGTTCAATCTAATCTGCAATATATTGATGCCATTAGTAAAACTATCAATAATCAACGAAAGATTCTTGGTGGAATTGGTGCCGTTTCACTAGTTGTTGCCGCCATTGGAATTGCCAACACCATGGTGATGAGCATTTATGAACGAATTAAAGAAATTGGAGTCATGAAAGTTATTGGAGCCAGCATCAAAGACATCAAACAACTATTTCTAACTGAGGCTGCTCTTATCGGTTTGTTTGGAGGGATTTTTGGCGTCGGCTTGAGTTATATCATATCTGCGGTATTAAATCACTATGCTGGAAAAGGTGGTGACGGTATGATGGGTATGCCTGGAATGATGGGGCCAATGGGAGAGGCCGCTAGAATTTCAATCATTCCCTTCTGGCTCGTTGGACTCGCCCTACTTTTCTCCTCTTTGATCGGAATTTTAAGTGGATACTATCCAGCCAGAAAAGCAACCAAGCTCTCCCCCTTGGACGCAATTCGAACCCAATAAAAAATCTCTCTTTCGAGAGAATGAAACTCCGGCTTGCGCCGGAGTTTTTTTATTTTTTAGGTTCATCTTCCGTCCTTCGATCCCCCCAGAAGAAGATAGAAATGGTTCCTGGCCCCGTATGACTTCCAATGGTCGTACCTATGGGGAAAATACATACTTCCTTCACATATGGAAAGGTTTTACGGATTTTGTCTGCAACAAATTGAGCATTTTCTTCCTCATCGGATTGACAAATAAATACCTTTTGATCGTATTCTTTCCGATGTTCTGCCAATTCGCTCATTTGATCCACAAGACTGTTCAAAGCCTTTTTAAATCCCCTAGCTTTCTTTCTCGGGGTGAGCTTTCCCTTATAGTCCATGTTGAGCACAGGGCAAATGTTCAATGCTCCACCGATCAAAAAAGAAGTTCTAGAAATCCTTCCCCCACGAAAATAATGGGTTAAATCCATGGAGGTAAACCAGTGTTGCACATTTAATTTATGTTCTTCCACAAAAGCGTAAATTTCATCAATGGCTTTTCCTTGATCTCGGAGTTCTACCACCTTATCAACTAAGAGTCCCAATCCCGATGATGCACAGAGACTATCCACTACATAAATTTTTCGTTCAGGAAACCGGTTGGCAAGTTCTGCCCTTGCAATTTGGGCAGAATTTATAGAACCGGATATCCCTGAGGATAGTTCTAAATGTAAAATATCCTTTCCCGCTTCCAAGAAGGGTGTAAAATGCTCCACATAGTCTCCCACATTAATTTGGCTCGTGGATGGATTGGCCCCCTGTCGTATGAGGTCGTAAAACTCCTTTGGGGAGAAAGTTTGCCAAGTATCATCATCAACTTCTTTATCTTCAAAAATGACCTTAAATGGGATGCATTGTATCCCATTTTTCGCGTGGTATTCGCGATTCAAATCTGAAGGTGATGAGGTAAAAATTTCATAATCTTTCATATAAGCTCCTTTTTATTCTAATAGGTTGCGTTCCGATCTACAGTCTTCTTTTACATGTCTGAAAACGCGACGTAGGAAAAATATCGTTACACATGTACTTATTATATCCGAAAATACAAAACTATACCATACCCCCATGACACCAAATACTCTAGGTAAAACTAATATCAGAGGAATCAATACGATGACTTGCCTTAAAAGGGAGGTAATCATTGCAGTTCTTGGACGACGAACCGCCTGAAAAAAAGCAGTCCCCGTAATTGCAAATCCTAGTAGGGGATAAGCAATAGCCTGTGTACGAATACCGGGCAACAAATACTCTAGTAATTTAGAGTCGCTATTATCTTTCACAAACAATGATGTTAATTGCTCCGGGAAAATCATAATTATCAAGAATCCCATAACCATAATACTGGTGGCAATAAGAGCGCCTGTGAAATAGGTTTCCTTAATACGATTGTATTTTTTGGCGCCATAATTATATCCCAAAATCGGTTGAATTCCTTGGTTGATACCAAAGATGGGCATGAACACAAAGGATGAAACAGAGCTTACAATACTCATGGCTGAGATGGCAAGGGTCCCCCCAAAGGTTTTTAGTTGATTATTCATAATCCCCACGACGAGAGAGTTGGCAACTTGAATTAGAAAAATTGCCATACCATTTTCTGTAATCTGGATGATCGTCTTCAGTCGAAGTTTCATTTTTTCAAAATGGATTTGAACCAATGCTTTCTTTCGGAAAAAGTAAGATAAAATCCATGTACATGAAATCAACTGACTGATAATCGTAGCAAATGCGGCGCCCTTAACTCCCCAGTTCCATTTCATGATAAATAGATAATCTAAAAAAATATTGGTAAAAATACCGATAAGAATGGAGAGCATGGCTGTTTTAGCATCACCCATTCCGCGTATGAAGTTATTGAGTCCCATGCCCACAATTGCACAGGGGGCTCCAAATAAAATAATTCCAAAATAATCCTTGGCATATCCATAATTTTCTGCCGTCGTTCCAAAATACCCCAATAGGGAATCCCGAAAATAATATCCAAGAAGGGGAAGGACAAATCCCATAATGAGAAGCAATGATAAGGAGGTATTGATAAATTCCTCCGCCTTCTCTTGGTTTTTTGCTCCCAAAGAAATGCTCATCAAGGTATTCCCACCCACACCAAAAAGCTGGGAAAAGGCCATAGAAAGAAACATGAGGGGCATAACTACGTATACCCCCCCTATGGCAATTTCATTGACCCCTTTCCCTATAAAAATGCGGTCCACCACATTGTATAGAGCATTGGCCATCATGGCCACCACCGAAGGAACGGATAATCGCCAAACGAGTTTGCGAATATCCTCTTCCCCTAGGCTATGTTTCTGTTTTGTCATGTATCTCTCCTGTTTCGATTCTCCGCATTTCTATTCTTATATTTGCGAGCCAATAAATATATGGCACAGACTATCGCAATTCCATCAAGGATACCAAATCTAACATGATTTCTATTCATGAATCTCTACTGTACAATAGGGGCATCTCTTTGCTTCAATGGGAATACTCATTTTACAAAAAGCACATGTTTTTTCCGTTGCAACAGCAGCTTCTTCTCTCTTGATTCTTGCCTTATTAATGGCACGAACGATGAGGAAAAGACAAAATGCAATGACAAGAAAATCTACCATGCTCTGCAAAAATGCCCCGTAGCGGAATACGGCAACTCCAGCTTCCTCTGCTTGGGCTAAGGTAGCATAATTGCCATCGCCCACAGCATAGAAACGATCTGCTAAATTCTTTCCACCCATGATTAAGCCCACCAAGGGCATAATCAAATCATTGACCAAGGAAGTGATGATTTTTGCAAAAGCTCCGCCGATAATAATACCGACCGCTAAATCAACCACATTCCCACGACTAATAAACTTTTTAAATTCTTTAAACATTAGAAATCCACCTTTGGTACGTCTTGAGCTTCTGAAGAAGCTTCAAAGTAATCATGCTTGTCAAATCCGAAAATACTGGCCATAATCGAAGTGGGGAATGTCCGGATCTTCTTGTTATATACGCCTACGGATTCATTATAATCTTTTCTTGCTTTGGCTATGCGATTTTCAGCACCAGCCAACTCATCTTGCAATGCCATGAAATTCTCATTTGCCTTCAACTCAGGATAGGCTTCCACCACTGCATTAAGTGCAATGTTGAGCTTTCCATTGGCCTCGGCAATGGCCTCCGTGTTGGGATTTTCCTCCGTCGCATTGCTAAGTGCTTCGTTGACTCCTGCCCGGGCCTTGGTAACCTCGGTTAAAACCTCTGATTCATGGGTAGCATAACCTTTCACCGTTTCAACATAATTGGGAATCAAGTCTGCCCTACGCTGAATCATGGTCTGAATTTGTGAGAACTGTTGTTTCACATTTTCATCGATTGTTACAAGGCTATTATAGGTTCTCATCATAAGAAGCCCAATGAGAACAACAATGATGATAATAATAGCAACTCCTGATAACTTTCTCTTCATACTTTCCTCCTACTGTGTTTAAAATGAGCGTCCTGCTCCACCACCGCTTGTGGAACCTCCGCCAAAACTAGATCCTCCTGAACTAAATCCTCCCGAGCTAAAGCCTCCCGATCCTCTCGAACCAAATCCTCCACCTGTAAATCTTCCCGATCCTCCCCTGAATCTATCACTGTTAAAGAGCCAAAAAGCCCCAATAGTAAAGATAAGCAAAGCCTGATTATAGAGAAAGGAAAGAACAAGAGATAGAACATTGGTAAAGGTGCCAATCAGAAATAATATGGCCTCCCACCCCTGTCTTTCTATGTCCACATCTTCTTTCCCTTTCCCTAGGGATGCTTTCTTAGAAAAGGTTTGGTTTTTAAAGGGAATTCTTAGAAAAATGGATAGAATTAGTGTCAACAATATACTAAATGTGTGACTGCTTTGTCTTGTATCCAATTCTTCCGCCCGATCTGGATATTCATAATATTCCTCTAGTTTCTTGATACCGGCCAGGAGTGCAGCATCATAATTTCCCGCTTTCAAATCATCTAACATATATTGATCGATGATTTTACCTGCTCTCGCATCGGTTATCACCGCTTCCCTACCCGCTCCAGTAATAATTTGAATATAGCGCTTTTCACTTACTGAATCATATGCAAGTAAAACTAAAACACCGTCATCGGCACCCTTGTGACCAATGCCCCAGTGTTCAAAGATTTTTACTCCATATTCGTGGGCGTCCTCCCCCTCCAAATCTGCGATGGTAACTATTACAGCTTGCTTGTCCGAGGTATCGACATAGGATTTCGTCTCCTGGCTCAAAACATTCAATTCATCATAATAGTTATGATTTGGTCGTGGAGGTACGTCTTTTCCATAAATGACCGTAGTTGTCATAAGTAGAAAAGTTACAAAAAGAATGAGAAATCGTTTCATCGTACCCTCCTAGCCCCTTATTTATACCCCCACACTCCAAAGATTAAACTTGCATTTTTATACCATATACCGTACACTTAAGAAAAGGAGGTCCTATGGCATATTACGCAGTAAAAAAGGGGCGAGCCCGTGGTATTTATCTGACCTGGGAAGAATGTAGAGTACAAATTGAAGGGATCGCCGCCGAGTACAAAAAATTTAAAACACTGGAAGAAGCAGAAGCCTATCTTATGGATGGTGAACAAAATCCACCCAAACAAAAAAGCAAAAGATCACCTTCTAAGAACGCCTCCTCCAAACCTAAGAAAGAGCTTCCTTCCCATTGTAAGAAAGCAGAAGATTTAATGGAGGACGAGGCTCTTGCCTACGTAGATGGTAGTTATACAGAGGACGGAACTTATTCCTATGGCTATGTGCTCATCTTTGATGGCAAAACCTATGAAGATGCAAAACGATATGACGACCCTGTATTGGCCTCCCACCGAAATGTTTCTGGCGAAGTGGTCGGCGCTGTAAAAGCCATGGAAAAAGCCCTTTCACTGGGTGTGAAACATTTGTACCTGCACCATGATTACGCCGGCATTCGTCACTGGGCCTTGGGTGAATGGAAAAGAAACATTCCCCTCACCCAAAAGTATTATGCCTTCTACGCTTCCATTGAAAAACAAATGAAAGTCTCCTTTATTAAAGTGAAATCCCATACGGGTATACCACTCAATGAACGAGCGGATACATTGGCATCGGAAGCCGAGTTTTAAGAAAGAAGAACCTTAGCATCCTTTATCCAATACAACCATGGCAGAAGAATATTTTTCCATTACCGCCGATATTTGTGAAAAATACACAGAATCAAAAGAGATGAATCCAACTTTGGACTCATCTCTTTTTACATTATTTAATGATCGTAATAACAACCGATTGAATATCTTGATACCAACTGATATCGAAACCGCTGTCGGGTTTTTCCCGGGTCATGCCAAGGGCGTCGGCAATGAGACCCATGGGTAGATAAATTCTGCTGTCTTTTATTTCCGGTTTGACCTCAAGTTTGTACTCTTTGCCATTGATCATCATTTGGCCCGTGTCTACATGAATCGTTATATGATATGTGTCATCCTTAAAGGTGGCAATTCTCGTCTGATTATCATAGCTGACATCCATATCCAATGCCTCGGATACATACCTCATGGGTAACATAATTCTTTCGGATTGAACATAGGGCTTGCCGTCCATCGGAATAACGACTGTGTTAACCTTGTATTCACGCTTATCAACTGTGAAACTTATGGTCGTGACCTCTTTTTGGACTTCCGTCGGTGTATCTACTTTCGGTTTGTCTTCTTTCGGTCTATCAGCATTTGGTTTTTCATAGGTCCACCAATGGTTTGGAACAATGGGCGTTACAGGTTCATAAGCTCCCATATATTCATATCTCGCCACCAAATGGACATCTCTAAGGATGGGCTGGCTGAAATCGAATGGAGTCCATCCTCCGTCTTCGCTCCAATACTTGAATGCATACGAAGTCTTAAAAGGATCGGTCGGCCTACTTGCGAAACCATTATGCGCAACCACTTGAGCCACTGGAATTGGACTTCCACCGTCGGCATCAAATGTCACCCTGTGATTTGTGGGTAGGGGCGGTTCTTTGGTCCACTTGGCCTTTAAGGTCATATCTCCATTCACTGTGTCATTGGCAAAATCCCATTTATTAGCGTCATTGTACCAGCCATCCAAGATATGACCGGGTTTCGTTACCCCCGTTGGCTCCGTGACTTTTCCTCCCTCTGCCACATCCTGCACTGTTGGGGTCGGCGTTCCACCGTCGGCATCAAATGTTACCTTGTGATTTGTGGGTAGGGGCGGTTCTTTGGTCCACTTGGCCTTTAAGGTCATATCTCCATTCACTGTGTCATTGGCAAAATCCCATTTTTGGGAGTCATTGTACCAGCCATCCAAGGTATAACCTGGTTTCGTTACCCCCGTTGGCTCCGTGACTTTTCCTCCCTCTGCCACATCCTGCGCTGCTGGAATTGGACTTCCACCGTCCGCATTAAATGTCACCTTGTAAGTCTTTGGCGCTGTGGACGTGAATTTTGCAAAAAAACTGTATCACCCTCAATCTTCGTGCCAAAATCGAATGGGTCCGTTGCATCTTCTAGATACCATCCCAAGAAATCTTCGTCCTCTTTTGTCGGATCGGTAGGCCTTGTTGCCTGCGTACCCGCTTGCACAATTTGTTGTTGTAGTTTCGGTTCCCCGTCAAAGGCATAGAAAGTCACTGTATGATATCCCGCATCTGGAGTATATATTGCATAAAGGGTCATATCCTGATTGACTGTATCCCGATCGAATAGCCAATATTTCGGTGAGTCTACTGCATATACCCAAGAGTCGAAGGTTCCATGTTCTATGGTCGGAACCGTAGGTTCCACTGCCAATTCTCCGTCTTCCACCTTTTGCGATGGAACGGAAGTTCCGCCATGGGTTTCAAAGGTTACTGTATGTTCCTTGTTATAGATTGCAATGAGATCGGTGTCTAAGGTCACCACACGGGTTTCAAAATCATAGGGAGTTTTCATAGGATCGCTTTTTTCTGCCCAATGTTTAAATACATAGCCCGCCTTGAAAGGGTCTGTCGGTTTTGTTGCCTTTTCTCCAGATTTTACAGTTTGTGTCTCAGGTATTGGGCTTCCTCCGTCGGCATCAAAGGTCACTTGAAACACCCGATAATAGATTGCCTTCAGTGTGATGTCCTCCGTAAGAGGAGTCATAAAATCATATGGATTCTCCCCGTCCAGTGACCAAAAATCAAATACAAAGCCATCTTTTGAAGGTCTTTCCGATGGTTTGGTGGCAGATTTGCCATCGGCAACGGTTTGCTCTGCCGGTACCGGCGTTCCGCCATTGGCATCGAAGGTAACCCTATGTTCTGTCGGTGTCGGTGTGGACCCATCTGGTGCGATAACCACGGGATTTGCAATATAATCGCCATCCATAAAGCTACCAAACTTATCATCCGAATAGATTGTCATACTGCCGGGCTGCATGATTGTGGCTTCCTCGGTCTTGGCCTCATCGGCCCAAGCCTTTACTCCGAGAAGTTGAATATCTAAATCGGGCTTTATGGGCTCCCCTTTTTCTGAAGCACCAAACAATATACCTTCAAATTTTAATTCTCCACAATGGTCGAATATGAGCTTAGATTGGCCTCCATAGAGATAGTTTATTCTCAGAGCTAGATCCGATGTAAATGCTATAGTTCCGTAGGTATTGTTCCGAAACTGAATCACATAGTCCACATTGCCAGCTTTTGAATGAGGTGTAAAGTTCATCCCTTGTTTAATATCCAATGCAATATTGTTGAAATCAATGGTATATATACCATTGATTTCAACAGGGCCAATCATACTTGCACCAACGGTTAAAGTCCCCCCATCAAATTGCGTGTTCTTTCCTCTTATGATTACTTGGTGCTCCGCAATGGTTTTGCAATTTTTGAGGGTGACTGAGTATTGAGCATCAAGAACTGTTAAATTTAAGTCGCAGTTTTCAAGGGTTGTCGCCCCCTCTTCCCAGATAGTCAGGCGTCCCCTATACCTTAACCCCTTGACTGTTGCATTATGGACCTCCAAAGCGGATTTTTTTACATTAATGGAAGCCCCCTCTTTCATGGTGAAATCTACGGTACCATTTTGAATAGTAGAACCTGCTTCATTCAATATATTCTCACCATGCATTTCCACATGGATGGTGCCGCCATTAGGATCTATTTTTATCTTGTCAATATCTAAATTCTTGCATAGGAGCCTGTCCACCCCATCCCAGGAAAATTCCAATCCCGGAGTTGTGCTTTCTTTGGGTGTACCCTTATATAAACTTATCACCTGGCCTTCTTTAGGAAAAATTACACAAACTAATTCACCTCTTACTGAATCTCCTTGGATCTCCATGTCCTCTGTCCCCTGTGCGAAGACATTCCATGGCAGCATTGCACATATGACTGCCATGATCAATACTGTTTTGAAAAACGACTTTTTCATAGGATTCTCCTTCCCCCAGTTGTATAATGCTTTGTCTGGTAGGTTATTATATAATGAAATTACTTTTTAACTTTGTTATACCCTCCCCTCCAGGATTGTCAAGCTTTTATTTATATTTTTAACGAAAATTTATGAATGATGATTACTAAAAAATCCTTTTTAATAAATCTGATTTTGATTGGAAGAAAAAATAGCGTATCAAGACCAGCTATTCTGGATTTGATACGCTATTTTTTCATTTGCTTTTATTATGTTTTCGTGGAACCTTTAAGGAAGGTTCTCTTAGGGATTGGAGCGTTTAAATCTTACGATACGAGCATAATATTTGTCACCAATTTTTTCATACTCAATCTCAAGATCATCACCGGCTGCATTGCTTCCATTTTTTGTTCTTACAAATCTGGCCCATTCACTGAAATCTCTTACTTGACTTCCGTTGGCATGATAGAAAGAAGTTCTGTTGTCGACAATAAATATTTGAGACCATTTCCCTTTAAAGTCACTATTGTAACTTATAGTGCTATTATCCAAGTTTATATCAATGGCATCTTCGCTGACTTTAATGTCGTAACACTCACCGCTAGCGATATTGTTGTTGTATTTGAGGTTCCGGTACGTAGGACTTCAATCGTATCAACTTCTCCATTGCGCATTGTAATCTTAGCCCAATCATCTCTCTTTAGATCTTGAATCTTCGCTTCTCTAGTATCGATGTATACTCTGAGATAATAGTTGTCCCGAGGTAATTTCAAAGTCTTCACTTGACCTGAAGATGTATATCTATAGGTAGAGGGGCTGATGTAGAGATAGGTAGCGTTATAAGAAAGTTCTCTATTGATATACGCCCAGATAATGCCATCCTTTATATCAGGATTGAAAACCGTTTCGATTTCAGTTACCTCATCTCTCGAGTTGAATTTCAATCGAACGGGCATCCCTGGTTGGAGGATTGCTTCCTTATAGCGATTATCTGTTAAGTCTGAAATAGAGAATTTCTTTCCGTTAATGTAAACATAGTATCTATCCAAGGAGTAGAACTTCGAGCGATGATAGTATGAATCCCCAGTTTCTTCTTCTATTTCAATATCCACACTTCTATTATAGGAAGTCGGAGCGTTGAAGGCCACAAAATATCCATCAAAGGCATGTTGCCCTTTCTTCGCTTCAACCTTGGTTACCTCATTGCCTTTAATCAAGAGGACCACTTCATAGCCTTTTCTCAAATCCTCATACGATGCTTTTTTGCTGTCCAAATATATCTCGGCACCGTCAAAATCGAATTCTTCGGTTTTTGTGGTGGATCCAGACTTATATTCGACTTCCACT
>JAUNVC010000012.1 GCA_030537875.1 Tissierellia bacterium
AAAAATGGGAACGATAAAAGAAAAGCCGCTAAATAACACATTACATGTAGTAAAAGTATGTTTACAGCGGTTATTTTTGGTATATACGGTAAGGCGACTACAGAGAGAGCCGTCGCCAAGAGAGCAATGAAAAACACGATATATTCGATGCTACGATGGTTTTTTCTGTACATCAAAAAACCCTCCAATCTGATATGAATTATACCATATTTGAAGGGTTTTTTACAGGGACTACCTGTAACTTTCTTTTATTTCCTATTTTCTTCCCCTGCGATAAGCTCTTTTATCGAAAGAAGAGAAATCTTATCTTTTGGAATTTGAAGTTTTTTCAAAATTTCATTCATTTCTTCTTGATCCGGTGCTTCAATTTCCATATAGGGATGGGGATACACCCTTGGATCCCATTGATCAATATCGAAAATAAAATGATTCCAAGTGTATTTCCGACGAATCTTTCTCTGAACAATGGGCTTATACCCTAAAATCTCCAAAATTTCAAGAAACGTTTGAGGTTCCGATATGGTGACATTTCTTTCTATATTTTCACGAATCCCCTGATGATCTACCCTCTCCTTGTAAGTGAAAGTAGCTTGACCGTCAATAAGACGTAGCCGCAAATATCCATTTTCTCCAACAGGTGCATCTTTAAACCAATACACAACCTGTTCTTCCGTGGACAGATAAGTTGCTCCCAAGGATTTTACCATGGTTTCATAGGCATCCAATGTATATCCCAAAATCTTAACCTCAAGTTCTCTTTCCACTATAGAGCTCCCTCCAACTCCTCATCAATGACCACCGTCACATTGGGATGAAGTTTCAGCAAAGTGACGGGACATGCTGTCGTTATTTTATCCCCTTTGAGCAATTGACGAATGGCTTCCGCTTTTTTCTTTCCATTGGCGAGCAAAAGAATTTCTTTGGCCTCCATAATCTTTCCAACTCCCATGCTAATGGCATAGGTGGGAACATCTTCTCTCTTGTCAAAGAATCGAGCATTGGCATCAATGGTCGAATCCGTGAGTTTAATAATCGATGTGTTATAATTGAGTTCATTGTCGGGCTCATTAAATGCAATGTGTCCATTGACTCCTACACCGAGAACTTGCAAATCCACACCACCCAAGGAATCAATCAGTTGATCGTATTCTACACAGGCGGCATCATCATTTTTGTCCTTAGCATGGGGTACATGGGTTTTTTCTTTATCAATATCCACGTGATCAAAGAGTTTATCGTTCATGAAGTAACGATAACTTTCCTTGTGACCTTCGGGTAAACCAATGTATTCATCCAAATTGACTGATTTCATCTCTTGAAAGGATATTTCCCCCTTCTGATTCATCGCAGCCAACTCTTTATACATCCCTTCCGGTGTGCCCCCTGTGGCTAAGCCAAGAACCTTGGCGCTTTTCATTGCTTTTGCAAATACCTCTGCTGCTTTTTTGCTCATCTCATCGTAGTCTTTTCCAACAATTACTCGTATCATATTACCTCCGTATTAATTTTGGTGTGAAGTCAATGAAATCCGCAGCCGTTAAATGATACTCTACCCCATCTACTAAGCCTTCTACCGCTTGTTGATGGCCCACACCGTGTAGGTGGCCGTATATGCAAATTTCAACATTATTCTTCTTCAAGAGTTCATGGATGATATTGGGCTCTTTCTTGCTATTGAATGGCGGATAATGAATCATAGCTATGAGAGGTCTATTTTTTTTCGCAGAATCAATGCTAAGTTGCAATCGTATCAATTCGCGATCCAGTATTTTTTGATCCTCGGCAGTAAACTCTTTGCTCTGAGGATCAAGCCACGAACGACTTCCCACAACTTCATATTCTTCCACTGAATAGGCATTGTTTTGGACAAAGTCAATTGTATGAAGACCCAATGCCCTCATTTTTTTCAAACTTGCCCACCAATAATCATGGTTCCCCCTAGAAATCAATTTTTTCCCAGGGAGTGAATCTATAAAACGCAGATCTTCTTCCGCCTGCTCAAGTTTCATAGCCCAACTTATGTCTCCAGCTAAAAGTACCCAATCTTCTGGACGAATAATTTCCACCCAATGGTTGCGTATCTTCTCTTGATGGTTTTCCCAACAAGAGGAGAATATATCCATGGGTTTATCTTGTTCACCATCAAAGTGGGTGTCTGCTAACGCATAAATCAAGTTGAACCCTCCTTTATTATTATATTTCTATTTTCAAAAATGTCCAGCACTCTTTTGTTAGATGTAAACAATAGTATTTGTTTTTTATCAGAAAACTCTTCCAGCAATTCGGCTATTTTAGCCAATCTTTTTTCATCTACATACACAAACGCATCATCTAATAGCAAAAAATCTTTTTTTGAAAAGTAGAGATGAAAAGCAAGTTTAATAGAAAAATTGACAACCTCCATGGTTCCAGATGAAAATTTTCCATCTTCTAAGGAATGGTCTCTGCGGATATACTGTTGAAATTCGGGAGTAATCTGTAATTCGTTCTTTCCTGTGATTTGAAAGTATATCTCTGAGGCCTTTTTTGTAATCTCTTCAATAACTGGAGATGGACCATCTTTTGCCACGCCACGAAGAAGTTCCACTGCCATGGAAGTAATCTTATACTCCTCATGTAAGGCGTTCAATTCATCTTCTTTCAAAATTAGTTCATCTCTAAGAGATATGACCTCTTGCATCTTTTCTTCCAGTACTGTCAATTTACCCTGTAAAAAACTTTTATCATTCTTTACCTTGTCCAGTGCATCATAAATGGCCATTTGATTTTCGTTGTCTTCTTCTTCACAAGCAACATCTGCCAGATCTTCTTTTTTCGATTCCGGCAAAATCAAAAAGATAATAAACATGAAAAATCCAAGAACAATAGATACGGTTAGTTTTGAGAAAATCCACAAATCAGCACCATAAAGATAGTAGTACCCGACACCAACCATACATGATAAAAGAAACATAAGCAAGGTAGAAAGAATCTTTGATTTGGTCTCTTTTCTTTGTTCTTCCACACTGATTTTTTCAAAAGCCTTATCCAAAAGGGCTTTCTTTTTTTCCTCTAGTTCCTCGCTCCTTTTTTCGAGATCAAGCAATTGATTCCTGTGATCATGGATTTCCTCATGAAGATTTCGAGTCTCTCGCAGTTTATCCTTTACTTCTTCAATCTCTCCCATGAGGACGGATCTTCGTTTCGTAGGAGCGCGCAAGGAACCAATCTCTTGCAATTCTTTCTCTCCCAATAAGATGGCCTCATGGAGGGACCCATGGTTCATTGTTTTCTCCAAGATTTTCAGAGCTTCGTCATCTTCTTTTTCCCTTGTTCCCATGTGGAAATACCTATGATAAATAGAACTGTCAACCTTTAAAAAAGTCCTTCCAGGTAAGACAATTCTATGCTCTTCTTCCATTGACTCGGTGACATCAACACCATTTTCATCAAAAACACGGCAAGTTTCGTGATAAAAATCCCTCTCGATACCATAGACTCGCCCCTCATGCTCAATGGTCAATCGTACACGATAACTACCACTTTTATATTTTTCATATAGAGCATCATATACCTTTACCTTGCGATATGGTTTTAAAAATCCATATAGAGCACCGTCAATGGCATCGACAAAGGTAGTTTTTCCCCACTCATTGGGAGCCATCACCAAATTGATTCCCTCTGTAAATGTCAAACTCCTTCTTTGAAAGGCACCAAATTCATAAAGATATATTTCTAAAATCTTCATTTTCCTGTCCTCCAAAGTAGGTCCAAGGCTTTTCTTAAAACTTTTTCTTGATACTCATACCTCAGGTGTTGGCTTTCCATTTGTTTTTTTAACCTATCGATGAAAGAATTCTCTATATGATCCTCTTTGTATTCAATCCTTGCATCTCGGACTTGTACTTTTGAGAAATGTTCCAACAGTACAGCTTGAAGTTCTTTGGGATAAATTGTATGGTGCATCCGACCAGTCAAAGTGACTCTAAGAGCCGTTTCTTTCTCTCCATTTTTTTGCCCACAAATTTCTTTTTCGATTTCTTGGATGGTTTTTTCATCTACATTAACGACAACATCCAAGTATTCGGAGAGGGAAAGATCTGAAAAATATAGTTGAAGACTTTCATCTACAGTATCTAGCATACCCAGTATTCCACCATGGGTGCCAGTTTCTTTCATACTCAGTGGTTCGAGACTACCTGCATAGGCAGCATTTCTATCCACCACTCCAGGTTTATGAACGTGACCCAAAGCAATATAATCGAAAGCATGGGGCAGTTCTTTTAAAGACATGGGAAAATAGGGACCGTCTGTTTCCAATCCAGAATGGACCATAAAAATATTAAATCGATTTTTAAAATCCAGCCTTTGTGACAAAAGTTTATCCACTTGATTCTTCTCATAGCTTGGTTGGGTCCATGAATGGGCCCATATAGTTGTTTGGTAGGAGGGAAAATCCAAGGAGACAATCCCATCTTCTCGAACAAGAGTGAAATTTTTAGGAGCTTTTTCACCATCAAACACACTCACTCCTTGATAATAATCATGGTTTCCACCTATCATAATGGTTTGAATTCCTTGAAATCCTGCTATGACATCCAGAAATCTTCTACAATGGGCTGAGGTAAAATATTCTCTTTCATACACATCCCCAGAAAGTAATAGGAAATGAACATTCTTTTGGTTGGCATAAGAAACTGCCCTTTCCAAAGCACGCCACTGCATCTGTCTCTTGGCATAGGGATCAAAAAAGGTTTGTGTTTTAAACGTATCACATAGATGGAGATCCGAAATGTGAAGAAATTTGACGATCATGGATGTAACACCCTTGCAGTTACTGTTTTTCCAATCTCGGCCATCTCTCCTATGGTTGCATTGTCTGTTGCCATATTGGCCCCTACGATAAATTGCATCAATTTTTCTTGGGGATATTCTGACTGGAGAGCAAATAAAACGCTAAACAGAGTACGATCCATATTGGTCTGATTCACATCAAATACATAGGACGTATTCTCTTTTAAGAAGAACATTGAATATCTATCTAAAATCAAGAGTCTTGTTTGTTTTTCATCTACAAATGAATGGGCATAGAGATTGAGCTCCGCATCAGAAGTCACACGGAAGGGCGCCATTTCCTCCACCTGTTCACGAGTTACAATGATATAATTAGGATCGTATTTGGCAAACTCCAGAGCATTCTCTCCAAAAATAACAGACCTTCTGTAGTATTCCTTGGATCGAGTAATAAATTCTGCAGCGAACTCTTTTTCTAAATCAAAAATAGGGAGTAAAAATACCTTTTCTCCGTAGAGGGTTGCATAGAAATTCTTTTTAATACTTTGGACATCCTTAAAAGTCAATTTGTGTTCCGGTGCATGGCCTCGATAGGTTCGATGATCCATCACCAAAGATGCTTCAACGGGCGCATCATCTCGAACAGAAATTCTTTCCACCTGAAATTTCTGGTCGATCAATACTTTCTCTAATTCATCGCCCATGGGACCACCTGTTGCTAAATAAATCGTCAGGGACACTCCATGGCGCCGAAACAAATTTGCCACTCCACCACTTCTTAAAAGCGCCTTTTTGCGCGGAGACTCATCTTTGTTATATTCTAAAAGCAGTTTTGGACCTAATTCGACAATCATTGCCATAGGTAGCACCTCCTAAATCTATTATACACTATATGAACAAGAATTACATACCAACCATGGGATTTCTTATCTTACAGATATCAACATCAAGCATATCTTTATCACCGAGTACAATCCTATGATTTCCTATGAATTATCTTTCCCTTTACAAGAATTTGGTGTATAATGGATTAGGTGATTATATGAAAAAGAATTTCATCCATGGGTTACTCATGGCTTTCTTTTTATATTTTGTGTTTATTACAACCCTATATGCCGAAGAACCAAACTATGATTTGGTCATTTTACATGTCAATGTATATGATCCTGGGTCTGGAAAATCCTTTAAAGACTTTAACGTTGGAATAAAAAACGGGAAAATTATGACCTTGACCAGATCGCCCATTGTCGGTTCAAGAGAGATCCAAGGGGAAGGAAAATTATTGACGCCAGGGTTTATTGATACCTTTCAAAGGCACTATGGAGAAATCTTTGATGGAATTCGTTTAAAAGATGGCGTCACTTCTTCTATATATGCCATGAATGCAACCTCTGAAAAAGCCCTGCTCGATGAGGGCAATACCATCTCCCACATTCATAGGGTTCTTTTATTTGATCTTTCTCCTGTCTTTGCCACCTATGAGGGAAATACATCCCGTGTTTATGACTTTTCGGAAGCCGATGCTTCTTTCTTAAAAGACCAACTGAATCAAAGTTTTAGTGGATTGTATCTAGATGTGAAACAACTCATGCTCCTGCCCAAATTTGACTTTATTGATGATTCGATTCCCCTTTATATCAACCTATCTCACCAGAAAGATTCCCATGTCTTACCTTTTATTGAGGAGGTACGAAAACACAATCCCAATCGACCGATCCATTTGGTGGAAGCCAATCGATTTACGTCTATCATGGGATCCTTACTGAGCTATGCTAAGGAGGATCCACTATTTACGCTAGGGGGCTATCCCTTTGGCTATGTGAATACAGATCCCCAGCTCGAAGTAGCAGAACGCATTTCCTCATGGATTCACAAGCCCATCTACAACCAAAAGGAAAAAGAAATGTTGGAACTAGATGGGAATTTTAGACAGAAAAACGGAACCTGGGCCGTTTTGGATCTTCTAAGCGAATCTTTACGACAAGAAATCCTTGGCACACCATCTTTTACGGGAGAAAGTTATGGTTCCTATCCCGGACCTGTTATGTCGACTCAAGACGCCAACACTTTTTTAGGAAAGGTATTTTTGTCTGAGAAAGATGAGAGTTCTTTATATAAGGTAATCGATAGCCACACCATTGTTCCTACTCAGATATTTCCATCCGCCACATCTCCCTTCCTTGCCAAGGGGCGTATTCAGATTGGTATGGATGCTGATCTGCTGATATTCGATCCAGAGCAAATTCCACAGTTTTCATTTATCAATGAGGATATCCACCCATCATCGGGGCTGGATTACGTCATACGAGAAGGGGTGGTTGTGTATGAACAAAACGAGCTTGTTCCCAACTATCCTAAGGCCAGATATCTCTCCGTTGGCTCTTTACCTTATGAACGAATCAAGCACGTAGAGGTTAAGTGTGAGGGGCTCAGCAAGAAGGAGATGACATTTTTAAAATATCAAGATAGAGTGTATCTCCCTTTGTGTTCTTTAATTGACTACTTAGAACTCCTTTACGAAGAAGATGGACCCAAAATCTATGTTGGTGGTTTGCTACAATTGGAGATAGGACAGCATTTCTTTTCCATGGGTTCAAATAAGACGAATTTAGAACATGATATTTTACTTATGAACGATCAGGTCCATATGGAACTGGAAGATTTCAAAAGACTCTTTACTGATTTTTTTGTGATTGGCTCCGAAGATGATGAACTTCTCATTGAAAGAGGCGAAAAGTACTCTCTTCTCAACAAAGTCGGCAATGAGTCACAAGATGTACGTTTCGAAAAGAAATGGTACACCATTCCCCTTTTGTATTCCATCGCTTTGATCTTGGTTCTTATGTTTTTTATAAACTTAAATAGACCTCGGTTAAGACACAAAAATCTAACCCCAAAAAAGAAGAAAAGAGAAAGGTAAGTATGAAAGATTTTAGTTTATTAGAAGTACTGGGCCCCATTATGATTGGCCCCTCAAGCTCTCACACAGCAGGAGCAGCACGTTTGGGACGAATGGGCAGCAAAATTGCCGGTCCCAATTTTTACAAGGTCGTCTTTGAGCTTCATGGCTCCTTTGCAAAAACATATGCAGGTCATGGTACGGACAAGGCTCTTCTGGCCGGTGTTATGGGATTTACACCCAGTGATGAGAGAATTCGAGACTCCTATGCTTTGGCAGTTGAATCAGGATTAGAATTTGAATTTGTGGAAGTGGATCTAGGTTATGTTCACCCAAACACGGTCCGGATGCAATTTATGTATAAAGACCAAGAAACCTTTTATGTGCAAGGCTCCTCCATCGGTGGAGGAAATATTATCATCACCGATATCAACGGTACGGAGATTGAATATCGAGGAGAAAGACCTACTATTATTGCCAAATATGTGGATAAACGTGGGATTTTATCAAAAATTACGTCTCTTTTCTCCATATCAGGTATCAACATTGCTAATATGTCCGTTATACGGAATCGAAAAATTGCTACTTTGGTCTGCGAGTTGGAAGGTGAAGTGGATAACTCCATTGTCGATGACATCAATCGATTGTATACCTTTGACTTCATAAAGTTTATTAGCCCCGGGAAGGAGGATGACGCATATGTACAATAAAGCCCTTGATGTATGGCAAATTCACACCTCTACCGGAAAAGAAGTCTGGGAGATTGCCTTGGAGAAAGACATTGAAAACACAGGTCTTGGCAGAGAGGAACTTTTAGAAAAATTACGAAAAACACTCCAGGTCATGCGAGAAAGTGCATACAAAGGTTTGGATGAGGCCGTTTATTCTCTTTCTGGCATCACAGGTGGAAACGGTAAAAGATTGAACGATTATAAGAACGAGGCTGTCTCTGGTACCGTCATGTCGAGGGCTATGGCCATGGCCCTATCAGTTGCAGAGGTAAATGCTTCCATGGGGAGAATTGTCGCCGCCCCAACTGCCGGTGCCAGTGGAATTTTGCCCGCCGTCCTATTTACAATGCAAGAACAATATAACTATTCCGATGAAGAGTTGCTGAAAGCTCTTATCACTGCTGGAGTCATCGGTCAAATCATTGCACAAAATGCGAGCATATCCGGTGCTGAAGGTGGATGTCAAGCAGAGTGTGGAAGTGCCGCTGCTATGGGAGCTGCTGCTATTTGTTATTTGAAAGGCTATGACCTTCATGTAAGTTTTGCAGCTTCTGCTTTTGCCATAAAAAATGTTCTGGGACTTGTGTGTGATCCCATTTGTGGCTTGGTTGAATACCCATGTAACTTGCGGAATGCCAATGGCGTTGTCAATGCCATTGTATCGGCCGACCTTGCCATGGCAGGTGTCCCCTGTCTCATTCCCTTAGATGAAACCATTGATGCCATGCGAAGAGTGGGAGGATCCTTGCCAGAGGCCTTGCGAGAAACAGCTCTCGGTGGAGTTGCCGCAACACCCGCGGCCAAAAGCATCGAAGCCGCTTGGAGAAATTCTTCTGAATCAACTTGTGAAACGAAATGTGGCGGAGCTTGTCACTAAAAAACATAATATGATTTGTCAGACATAAAAATCAGGATGTTTATCCTGATTTTTTTATCTAACCTATTCATACAATTTAATATCCATCCATTTGTAGCTCCTGTACCTTGTTTCAATCACGATAAAACGTATGATTTGCTCAATGGCAAGAGCATACCAAGCTCCCATCAGACCCAGTCCCAATTCTAAAACAAAAAATCTCGAGAGTAGGGTTCGCACAACCAAAATACCAATAAAAGCCGATACTAAGGGGGGAATCGTATCTCCCGCTCCCCTCAGCGCCCCCGTCGTTAACAGTTGCACTGTCTGAAATGGTTGCACCAGAGCGATAATACTTAATAATTTTCCACCCATATTGATAATCTGTTCCGAGTTTCTGTAAAGACTCACAATGGATTTCCCAAAAAACAAAAAGATGGATGCAGCGATAATGGATACAATCAGACCCATTTTTTTTGTTTCACTAATATAGTGTTTTGCCAATTCTTTACTTTTTGCTCCAAGGGAATGACCCACCAAGGCTGCTGCTGCAATGCCCAGTGCCTGTCCTGTAGTAAAACTTAAAGAATAGATATTCAAGGCAATGGCATGGGTAGCATAGGCTATTGTTCCCAAAGACAAGATGATTCGTATAAAGAAGAATATACCAACCCGTAAAACCATTTGTTCCAAACCGGAGGGGATTCCAATCTTTATCATGTTTCGAATGATGGTGGGATTGATACGAAAACCCGCCTTCAATTGAACCTGTAACTTTTTTTCTTTTTTTAATACATAATATGTCATTGCACTGGCTGAAAGGAACCAACAGAAGGTCGTAGATATTCCTGCCCCAACCACTCCCAATGCAGGAAGGCCGAGTTTACCATAGATAAGTATGTAGTTTCCGATTACATTCAAAAAATTCGCACATAAATTTATAATCATGGGCGTCTTTGTGTTTTGTACCCCACGCAAACACGCAGTAATGGCAAATTTGTACGATTGCAATAAGACCCCAAACCCTAGGATCCTAAAATAGACTGGACCATATTGTAAGTGATCTGGCGTAGCACCGATAAATTTCATTAGAGGAATGGTAAAGAATTGGGTGGCCAAAAACAGAGGAATACCAACTATACATACGCTCAAAACTACAACATGCTTCACCACATCTTGCAATTTTTCTCTTTGATTGGCACCTAAGTACCTGGAAACAAGAGCCGTTCCCCCGACACAAAAGGCCTGGATAAGTGCAATCCCTAAGAAAACCATTTGATTTGTAATTCCGACAGAACCAACCGATGCAGCTGCCTCAACTTCATTGGTTATATTTCCAAGCATCATCATATCCACCATGCCAAACAAAGCGGATACAACGAGTTCCATAAAAACAGGCCATGCTGTGATTACAATTTTCTTTCTTACCTGTTTTAAATCGGTTGGTAACGGTACTTTTTCATCCTTCATTTTGCTCTCCTTTTCATTTCTTCTCCCAAACTATGAACCTCCTCTTCCGCTTTTCTGTGATTGAGATCCACAGCATAAATATAAAATTTTAATTTTGGTTCTGTCCCAGAGGGACGTATGGCAAGTCGAACGCCACCTTCCAAAGTATAGACCAGGGCATTGGTCCTCATAAATGGATCTTTTTCTAGTGAATAGTCTACACGGTTTAGCACCTTTCGGTCTGCTAAGGTATCTATATCCTTATTTCTAAAGGTTTCCATCAGTTGATCCATTCTCTTTTTCCCATCAAGGCCTTCAAAATACACAGAGAAATTATTTTCTGCATGGAATCCATATCGTCTATATAGATCTTGTAGTATATCCCATAAAGTCTTTTCCTTGACGGCATAATATTCCGCCATTTCCGCTAAAAGAAATGCTGCGGAAATGCCATCCTTATCTCTCACAAAATCAGTGAGTTCATATCCAATACTTTCCTCGTATCCCAATACAAAGTCTTCCTCACTACCATCTAAGCGATGGGCAATTTCTGCAATGTTTTTAAAACCAGTAAGAGTTTCTACTACACGATGTCCATAGTCTTTCGCTATTGTTGCGCCAAAATCATCGGTGACAATGGTTTTTACCAAAACACCGTGTTTCGTTTTATCCTTTCTCTGCTGACATAGATAGGCAGTAAACAATGCACCCAATTGATTGCCGGTCAAGTGGTGGAAGGCATCCCCTTTCCAAACCATGGCACTCAATCTATCCCCATCCGGATCATTGGCCAATATGAGATTTCTGTTTGTCTTGATTGCCAATTTTTTTGCAATGGCAAAGGTTTCTTCCATCTCTGGATTGGGATAGGGGATGGTCGAAAAGTCTGGATCTGGATATATTTGTTCTTCGGGCATAATGAAGTCAAATCCTGCCTTTGTAAAAATAGACTCCATCGCTCTTTTTGCACATCCATTATAGGGTGAATATACAAAGGGAACCTTTGGAGTTGAAATCTCAAAGGTTTGTAAAGCCATGACCTCATTTTCATACTCCTGAAGAAGATCCTTGGGAACCGTTTGCCATGCAACTCCTTCGGTTGTTTTCAACGCCTCATGGGGAACCTTGGACATCCATTGCTGTATCCTATCTGCATCATCGTATAAAATCTGAGATCCTTTTTCTGCATACACCTTATAGCCATTGTAGTCCCTAGGGTTATGAGATGCAGTGACCATAATACCAGCCGATGTCTTTAAGTATCTGATGGCATAACTAAGTTCGGGTGTCGCTACAATCGTATCAAAAAGGAAAACTCTCACTCCAAGATTTGAAAGAGTTCTAGCTGATTCTTCTGCAAATTCTTTGGAGTGATGACGCATATCATATCCTATTACAATAGATGTATTGTTTGGATATTTTTCAAGAATCCATTGTCCAATGGCAATAGCCGCTTTTTTTACGGTATAGATGTTCATTCGATTGGTTCCCAGGCCCATCAATCCTCGCAACCCAGCCGTTCCAAAGGTCAAATCTCCCAAAAAAGCTCCTTCTATTTCTTCTTCCGACATGGCTTTCATTTCCTTCTTCTGTTGTTCTCCGATGATGGGTGATTGTAACCACTCCATATATTTTTCTTTTGGTATCATACCTTCTCCTTTTTGCAAAAAAAGATGCTCAAAGAGCATCTATTGGCGGGAGTACGTGCGAATCGAACACACCAATGAAGCTCTGAACTCCATTCGCCGGTTTTGAAGACCGGAGGGCTCACCAGAACCCATCTACCCCCTCGTAGTGACCTATATAGTATAGACCATTTACGAAAAAATTGCAACTAGTCTTCAGGAATTTTAAAGAAATATCCTGTGCCATACTTTGTGTGAATGTATTTTGGATGCTTTGTGGAGGGTTCTATTTTTCTTCTAACTCTTCGTACATGAACATCCACTGAACGAAGGTCTCCATAGAATTCATACCCCCAAACCAGACTCATTAACTCTTCACGTGTAAAAATTTTTCCTGCATTGGATGACAATACATAGAGCAAATCAAATTCTTTCCCAGTTAGGGGGATGACTTCATCTCCTTTTACCAAGACTCTTCCTAAGGTCTTGACCTGATAATCATCAAAAGATATATCTCCACGATTGTGATCTTGTTTTTCCGTATTCTGTCTTCTTTTGATGGCCTTGATTCGCGCCTTTAGCTCCAATATGTTAAAGGGTTTCACCACATAATCATCAGCACCGTATTCCAAGGCAAGAATCTTATTGATGTCCTCATTATTTTTAGAAATCACGATGATGGGTATGTCAGATACCCGTCGAATATCTTGAATAAAGGTAAAATCTTGCTTTTGCTGCATCTCAATATCCGTAAGCACGATATCGTAACTATTAGACTTGACCCTCTTAAGCGCTTCCCCCGTATCATCGCATAGCACCACCGAATAGTCATCTTGTTGCATAGAATATTTTACATTCTTAGCCAACATTTGGTCACTATCTACAATTAGAATTTTCATTAGATATCCTTTCTTTTCAACAAGACTCTAACATCACCGTTTCTCTTAGTTATCTTTTTTGCATCGAAATATTCTAATAATCCCACTGCTGTCTTTCGATTGGTGTCGCACAGATCTCTATATTCTTTGACATCCAGCTCTTCGTGTTCTTTAAACCATTGATACAGTGCATTTTGTGCCTTCAAAAATGCAGCATGGGTCAAATACTCACCATGAATATCGACCAGTTTCTTATCTGCCGCCATGGCCGATACTAGATCTGAGGAAATCTCTCCAAGCTCGTCTTTTCGATACAATCGATTTTCTTGTTCCATGAGGAGGAGCACTTGCTCCATTTGTTTCTTATCTTGGTCCGTGTAGGTTCTTATAAAATCACTCTTAAATAAAACTTCCTTATCCGTTCCAATTTCCTCTTCCGCTGCAATCCGTTCCAATAGGATGTCTTGAATTTTTCCAGACAATCCCTTAAAGAAACGATTTCTTACCTCCTCAACGGGGATTCCCGTACGTAGAGGTTGGTTTTTGTGGAAATCGGTTAGCAAAGCGAGTATGTTTTCTTTTAGCTGAGCCAAATCCTCTTTCAATACAATGATGTGATCTTTCAATATCTCAGCTTTGCCTTGGTCTTCCAAGGTTTCTATCAATGTCTTCGCCTCTTCATCTTCAATATTCATATGGCGACTCAAATCATTCAAGGTTAAATAATCTTTCTTGTGATCTAATAATATGCCCATGGCCGATTGTAGGATATCTCCATCTTTCAACGCCATATGATGGAGTGCCTCTTCTTTGAATCGTTTCTTCCTTGAGGCCTGCAGCTCTAATATTTCTCCACCACCAATGGTAATCACAGGACTAAAAAATCGAATGATAAACTTATCTTTTCTTCTCGCCGAAATCTTCTCCTCCAGTTTAAGTTGGACAAAGGCACTTTCCCCTGGCAATAGCTCATCTCTGTCTAACAAATGCACCCTTGCGAAAGTCTCTGTGCTCGATACATAAAAGCGAACTCTCGATTTGTTTTTTAGGGTATAGGGTGAATCCTCCAATAAGACGAGTTTGGCATCCAATAGATCAGAGACCAATAGGCTCTCTGGAAAAGCAACAACCGAGCCTCTCTCAATATCTTCCGTCTTTAATTTATTCAAGTTCATAGCCACTCTCTGAGAACTGTGGCTTTCTGTTGTGTCCTCTCCGTGGACCTGTAAACTCCTAATTTTCGTCTCCAGTTTTTGAGGATAAATCATTACTTCATCGCCGACGGAGAATTTACCCATAATTTGTGTCCCCGTTACAACCGTGCCAATACCTTTTAAACTAAAAACACGATCGACAGGCAAAATTCCTTCCTTCTCCGACTCAACATCATCCAATTCCTGGGCTGCCTTGGATATGAGGTCTTTCAATTCATCAAAACCTTCCAATGTTTTTGAACTAACCAAAACAATGGGGGCATCTTTTAAAAAAGTTCCCTGGAGCTGATCATGGATATCTTCTCTTACCAGCTCTGCCCATTCTTCTTCAACCATATCCTTTTTTGTGAGTACCACAATTCCTTTTTCAACTCCCAAGAGTTCAAGAATATGGAGATGTTCCTTGGTCTGTGGCATAATTCCCTCGTCAGCTGCAATGACCATGAGTACCATATCCATCCCGTGGACACCAGCCAACATATTTCTAACAAATTTCTCATGACCTGGAACATCCACAATTCCAATACGAATCCCCGTGGGATCGTCATAATAGGTAAATCCCAAGTCGATGGTAATACCTCTCTTCTGTTCTTCTTCCAGTCGATCTGTATTTCTTCCTGTTAGCCCACGAACCAAGGATGTCTTTCCATGGTCAATATGTCCTGCTGTCCCCAATATAAAATGTTTCATTTCACTTCCTCCAAAGAAGAAAACGCCTCATAAATAACCTCATCATCTCCCGCCAGTAGTGTTCTTGGATCTATGATATATTGTCCATTATGGATACGACCAACAATTGGAATTATATATGATCTCATCTTCCTATCCAAAGCCTGTTCTGAAATATCCTTGTGCCGAATCAACAATACATAGGTGGGTAATTTTTCTGTAGGTAGACTGCCTCCACCCACTTCACTATAGCTTTCTTCAATGGTTATCTCTAGAGATCCCAACGACTCCAACCTATGTTTTAACTTTTCGGCCCTTTCTCGTACTTCACATTTCTCAAGGGTGAGCATGTGAAGCGTTGGAACGTCTTTTACAACCTTATCCCGGTGATAATAAAGTTTCAAAATTTCTTCTAATAATTTTATGGTTATCTTATCCACCCTCAGAGCTCTTGTCAATTGGTTTTGCTTTAGCTTTTGAATGTAGTCTTTTTTCCCCACTATGATTCCTGCTTGGGGTCCCCCTAGCAATTTATCTCCGCTGAAAGTCACCACATCAATTCCATTTTGAATACTTTCTTGGACGGTGGGTTCGTGGGTTAAGCCATACTCTTCGAGATTGATGAGAATTCCACTTCCCAAATCCTCAATCAAAGGAATCCCATGTTCTGTAGCCAGTGCTCGGAGTTCTGATGCAAGAACTTCTTCTGTAAATCCGAAGATTCTATAATTTGACGTGTGAACTTTCATAATGGCACCCGTATCTTCTGTGATGGCATTTGCATAATCTTTTAAATGGGTTTTATTTGTCGTACCCACTTCCTTCAGCGTACAACCCCCATATTCCATCACATCGGGTATGCGAAAAGAACCACCAATCTCGATGAGCTCTCCTCGGCTTATAATCACTTCTTTACCTTTGGCAAAGGTTGAAAGAACCAATAAAACAGCTGCCGCATTGTTGTTGACAACAATGGCATCTTCCGCACCCGTAATATCACAGAGAATCTCTTCCAGATGAGAATAGCGGGAACCACGTTTTCCATTTTCCAAGTCATATTCTAGATTGGAATAGGTTCCCAAAATGTCACTGACTTTTTCCGAAAGCTCTTGAGGAACCAAACTTCTTCCCAAATTGGTATGAATGACCGTGCCCGTACCATTGATAACTCGCTTGAGTCGATTTCGAAACTTGTTTTTTAAGCGTGTTTCCAGATCACTTGAAATATTGGATATGGCCATGGATATGTTCTCGGCCGATTCTCCTGATTGAATTTTCTCTCGAATTTTTTCCAACACAAAACATACTTCCTTGTGTAGAAGATCTGCTGGATACTCTTTTTTTAATGGAATCAATGGATCGCTCTTTAAAAGTTCATCGACTTTGGGTATCATCCGATACATATTTTCTTGTCCCTTCAATCTAAACCCCTTTCTTTCACATAAATTCTCTTTTCTTTCTTTTCTGTGACGCGGCCAATATAGGCAGGCGCGAAGGGTGCATTTTGTAAGTTTTCTAAAATTTTATGTCCCCTCTTCTCATCCACAGAAATAAGTAACCCTCCGGATGTTTCTGGATTGAATATCAAGTCATCCATATAATCCTTAAAATCGGATTCATATTTGTCTCTAAAGTATTTTTTATTGTCATATGCACCTTTTGGTACCAACCCCATCTTGGCAAAATCCGTGGCTGATTGCAACGCAGCAATCTCTTCCCCGTAAAGTTCGCAGGATAAATCTGCCCCCTCCATCATCTCAATGAGGTGACCTCCCAGTCCAAACCCTGTAATATCTGTTAATCCATTGGCTCCTCCAGCTTTTTGTATGGCATCGAGACCAAAGGCATTGAGGGTAGACATGGTGGCAACCGCTTCTTCAATATCCGAAGCTTTTGCCAAATCGCCTTTGATGGCGGTGTTGATGATCCCCGTGCCAATGGGTTTTGTCATGAGAATGATATCTCCAACTTTTGCTCCCTTATTTGTTATCAATTCATCGGGTTTGCAAAATCCAATCACGCTCAATCCATACTTGGGTTCATCATCTTGGACCGTATGTCCTCCAACGACAAGGCAACCTGCCTCCACCATCTTGTCATATCCTCCTCTTAAAATATCTTTTAGAACTTGAGGTTCTAGGCAATTGGGAAAACAGACAATATTCATGGCCATGGTGGGACGCCCCCCCATAGCATAGACATCACTCAGCGAATTGCATGCAGCTATTTGTCCGAACGTGTAGGGATCATCCACAATGGGTGTGAAAAAATCCAAGGTACTGATTAAATACCTTCCATCTTTCAGATCATACACCGCTGCATCATCGTTGGTTTCCAATCCAACCAGTAAGTTTTCTGGTTCTTTTTGTATCGCAAAATCACTCAAAACTTGAGCCAATACGTCGGGACCGACTTTCGCTGCTCATCCGCTGGTTTTTGCATATTGGGTTAGACGTACATCACTCATATACCGTTCCTCCTATGGAAATTTTCCCTTTGAAACTCTCCAATCGTTTTTCACCAATACCATCCACATTCAAAAGATCTTGAAAATCAATGAATTCATGGGTTTCTCTGTATGCGATTATGGCACTAGCTAGTTTTTCACCTACTTTAGGTAATTTCATCAACTCTTCCTTGGTTCCTAAATTTAAATCAACAATCAAATGCTCCTCGGAGACACTTTGAACTTTTTCTCCCACTTTGGGAATGTGTATTTTTTGACCATCCTTTATAAATTCTGCCAGATTAACCACATCCACATCGGCATCAATGGTAAAGCCACCGGCTGCCTCCACCACATCTTCGACCCTTGCGTCCTTCGGCATGGTATAGACACCACGGCGTTTTACTTCGCCAGTAATGTGGACTTTTATTCGATTCAATTCTTCTTTCTTTTCACCACTGTCTGACTGCTGATCCACCAAAGACAATAACTCATCTTTCTCTGTGCATCCCATTAGAAAAAAGTGACAATAAAAAAGAAGGAGACAAAGCAAAAAAGAATATAATACCTTTCTTTTCACCTTACCACCTCCAAATTATGAATTATTATCCATATTCTTATGAACATTTTACCATAGGATTTAATATTTTGCAATGAAAAACCATCCATCCCAAAGTAATTGTAAAAGAATACGCCTGTAAGAGAAGTGGAGAAGAAAGAAATTGAGATTAAAAAGGGAAATGGTAAGATAAGACTTAACCAAAGGTTCTTTGACTATATGGATACAGAGTTGATGAAAAGAAAGACTAGCTTTAAAGATGACAAGTATGATGTTTTGCCCTTTTGCTTGGGATATATTGGGTATTTGGAATATGAAATGAAGGGAGAAACAGAGGGAGAATACGCTCACGAATCCCATCTTCCTGATGCTTTATTTCAATTTGTCGACCGTGCCTATATTCTAGACCATCAAAAGAAGATTCTTTATGTCCTGTTCTATGAAGACGACGATCCTTCCATTCTCAAATCAATTACAAAGCGTCTACTATCAATGAGATCTACCAGGACAAAAGCTTTTCCTCGTGGAGATATTCAAAATCTATATTTAGAACAAAATAAAGATGCGTACATGACCCAAATTAAAGCCTGTCAAGATTTAATATCTCAGGGCAAATCTTATAGATCTGTCTTACCAATCGTCTATACATTGAAGGACCCATTGATCCCGAACCATATTATAAGGAGCTGAGAAAAGTTTCTCCAGCCCCCTATGCTGCTTTCCTTGATTTTGACGCTTTCCAAATCTGCAGTTCCTCCATGGAAAGATTCTTAAAAATTACAAAAGACCATATCGAAACCAAACCCATTAAAGGCACGCTCCCTAGAGGAAAGAATGAAGAGGAGGACAGAGAAAACATTGGTCTTTTAAAAGAAAATCCTCAATATTTTGCAAAGAATGTCATGATTGTTGACTTGTTAAGAAATCATTTGGGAAAGATATGTAAAGTCAATTCCGTTCAAGTTCCAAAGTATTTGAGCGTGGAAACCTTTTCTACTCTACACCAACTGGTATCAACTGTTGTGGGCAAACGAAAATAAGGGATACCATTGATGAGCGTAATCAAAGCTACTTTCCCCGGCGGTTCTATGAACGGACCCCAAAGATTCGAACGATGTCCATCATTGATTCTTTAGAGAAATCACCTCGCAGAATTTATTCCGGTATCATTGGATATCTATCTCTTTATGACTGTGCTAATTTTTCCATTGTCATCCGGACGACGGTCATTGAAAAAGACCAATCCGTCATCGGTGTCGGAGGTGCCATCATTGCCATGAGTAGTCAAGAAGAAGAGTATGACGAAATACTACTCAAAGCCAAAGGATCTCTTCATGCGATGGAAAATTACATCGGCAAAAAACTCCATCTTAAATGAATAAAAAAATTCTGAAGTCCATTCTTCAGAATTTTTATTTTATCTTTTTTCAGGTTTTCATTGAAATCCATTGATACAATATACTGTCATACCCCCTTCAACACGGCATTCTATGGTCTCAAATAGGTACGAATTGCCTGTTCTATTGTGTCAAAGGTCTTGACCGTTGCATGTTTGGTCTTCAATGGATTGTTCCTACTACTGATGGCGATTTCTTTAAATCCCAAGCGATCTGCCTCCGCTGCTTTGCTCTCGAGGCCCGGTACTTTTCGAACTTCACCCGTCAATGCCACATCTCCCAAAAACACAACTTCTTTATTCATGGGAAGTCCATAGTAGGAGGAGGCAATGCTCATTACAATGGCAAAATTAAGGGAAGGATCGGTGGCTTTCAATCCTCCCACCGCTTTTAATACCACATTTCTATCAAATAATTTCAGTCCCATGGTATCTTCTAAAATACTAATCATAATGTTGAGCGTGTCCTTGCTGACCGATTCCGTAATTCTCGAAGGATAGGGTGTAAATGTTCTATTCATCAAACTTTCAACTTCAAGTAATATGGGCCTTGTCCCTTCTTTTATTACGCCCAGTGCCGATCCCTTGACGGCACCGTCTGGTCGCATGGTCATAAAGTATTCACTTGGATTGTTAATGGAAATGAGCCCTTTTTCTTCCATGTGGAAGAAACCCATTTCACCTGTGGAACCATACCGATTTTTGGTTGACAGCACAGAACGAAGCACCTCCCCTTTTTCTCCCTCAATATAAAGGACCGTATCCACCAAGTGTTCGATGCTCCGAAGACCTTTCAATTCATCATCTTTATTCATTTGACCCACGATAAAGACAATCCGGGGTTTCGCGGGATCCTTTGCAAGCTCCACGCATTTGTAGGTACACTCTAAGGTCTGGGTGGGACTGCCTGCACGACTGGGCATATGTTCATCCAAAACAAAGGTTTGAATGGAGTCCACAATTAGAACATCAATGTCCAGAGCATCCACCCCATTCAACACTTGATCAAAGGAGGTGGTTCCCAATACATAAAGAGTATCTTCGATGGATGGTAGGATGCGTTCTCCTCTCTTTCGTATTTGACTTTCGCTTTCCTCTCCTGACGCATACAAAACCTTGTATCCTTGCTTAGCCAGTGCATTGGATAGTTGGAGGAGCAAGGTACTTTTCCCAGCGCCAGGCCTAGCTGTTAAAATCGTCACACTGTCTCTGACAATACCGCCACCCATGACTCGATCCAATTCCTCAATGCCGGACAAAATCCGACTGCTATTTTGTCCTTCTACATCCAACAACCGACTCGGCATAAGGGTGGTGGATCGACGAACTTTCGTTGATCCAACCACTTCTTCCATCACTTCTTGGAAGGTGGACCACTGTCCGCACATGGGACACTTCCCAAGATATCCCGGAGATTCATATTCACAATTACTGCATCGATATAGGTTCTTTTTCTTTGCCATGCTCTCCTTCTTTCGTAATGGTCACATCATCATCATAATCAACAAGAAGAATGTCTCCTTCTGTTATGTCGCCATCTACAATCCTTTCACTTAAAGCATCTTCCAAAGACTTGGTCAGCGCCCTCTTAAGAGGTCTTGCACCATAGAGCTCACTGAACCCGTCTTCCGCAATATGATCCACAAAAGCATCGGTAACGTGGATTTCGTACTTATCCTCTATGCGCTTCTGTATAGCTTCGATTTCTAGTTCTACAATTTTTCGAACATGTTCTTTATCTAGGGTGTGGAATACGACAACTTCATCTATTCTATTTAAAAATTCTGGACGGAACATATCTTTCAATGCCTTATCCACTTTTTCTTTTAAAGCCTTCCTGTCTCCTTCTTCCTCCGTTCCAAATCCAAAGGTATTTTTCTTTTTCAAATCCTTGGTTCCCGCATTGGAGGTCATAATAACAACTGTATTTTTAAAATCAATTTCCTTTCCCTTACTGTCTGTGAGTCTTCCCTCTTCTAAAATTTGCAAGAGAATATTGAAAACATCGGGATGGGCTTTTTCAATTTCATCAAAAAGTAAAACTTGATAGGGACGTCTGCGGACAATTTCTGTCAATTGACCCCCATCATCAAATCCCACATATCCCGGAGGACTTCCGATGAGTTTTGACACAGAGTGTTTTTCCATGTATTCACTCATATCGAGGACCGTCAGCTTATTTTCATCTCCAAATAGCTCATATCCAATTCGTTTGGCAAGATAGGTTTTTCCCACTCCGGTGGGACCAACAAATAAGAAACTTCCTATGGGCCTATTGGGATCTTTTAACCCTGCTCGGGATCTTTTGATAGCCCGATCAATCACTTCAATGGCCGTATCTTGTCCTATGACCTTACGTTTTAGGTTCCCAGCAAAATTTCTTAATTTTTCCAACTCCGTTGCCGTTAATTTGCTAACGGGAACGCCGCTCCATCGACTGACCACTTCTTCAATAGATGAAACACCGACAAGTTTATCTTTTTCTTCGCAATCCTCCTGGGGCTCTCCTTGCATATGGGTTTCTAAGATGCGCTCTTCATCGCGGAGTTTTGCGGCACGTAAAAAATCTTCCTCTGATATGGCCTGCATTTTCTTTTCTTGAATCGTTTCCAATTTTTCTTTTAGAATCCAAAGACTATTTTTCGTTTTGAGGGCCGCTCTTTTTTTACTCATGGCCTCATCCATAACATCAATGGCCTTATCCGGTAAAAAACGATCCTGAATATATCTGGCTGAAAGCTCCACCGCTTCTACCAATGCATCATCGGTTATCTTCATTCCGTGATGTTTCTCAAAACGTGGTCGTAATCCTCTCAGTATCTCAATTGTCGATTTTTTATCCGGTTCTTTGACTAAAATAGTTTGCAATCTTCTCTCCAAAGCGGAATCTTTTTCAATATATTTTCTATATTCATCAAGGGTGGTGGCTCCAATAATTTGGATATCTCCTCTTTGCAAATAAGGTTTTAAAATATTGGAGGCGTCTAAACTTCCTTCCGCTCCTCCTGCTCCTACAATATTGTGTAACTCATCAATAAAAAGAATAATAGAATCATCATTTTTTGCTGTTTGTAAAAGTTTCTTAATTCGATCTTCAAAATCCCCTCTATACTTGGTCCCGGCAACCAGGGCTGTCAGATCAACCATATAGACTTCCTTGTCCTGTAAATAATAGGGAACTTCTTCTTGAACAATACGCTGTGCAAAACCTTCTACGACTGCGGTCTTCCCGACACCCGGTTCACCTATAAGGGTGGGGTTATTCTTGGTGCGCCTAGATAAAATCTCGATCATACGATCGATTTCCTCATCTCTTCCGATTACGGGATCAAGTCGACCGGATTTTGCTCGCTGATTTAAATTGACGGTAAATTCTTCAAAAACATCTTCATTCGGTTCTCCGTCATCATCATAATCAGATTCGTCACCGCTGGTCATATATTTTAAAAAGTCAGCCTTGTCAAAGTTCAAATGTTCCAACACAATCCCAATGACATCATAGGGATCGCTTATAACACTTGTGGCCAAGACATCTACCGAAACTTCACTTTCTCCCAAAAGCGTTTTCTTGAGAAATACGTCCTTCATAACAATATTTCTAAATCCCGAAGTATGCCCTAGAATCTTCCCATCTGCCTTTTTACCTACAATGGCAATGAGAGCATTCAAAAATCTCTCATAGCTCAATCCAAATTGGGCTAGAATGTTGGTAATTTTTAAGTCTCTTTTATTTAAAATGGCGAGCAAAATGTGCTCTGCTCCTACATATCCATGACCAAGAACCAAGGCTTCATGATTTGCTGCTTGCAATAGGGCACGGGCCAAGGGGTCAAAATTCGAATAGTCAAACATTTGTTACCTTCTCCTTCTCAATTCTCCATATACGTTTCTATGGATTGTTTATAAAAAGCCGGTACATCTTCAGCATGTATGGCCAATCTTTTTAAATGTTCTGGTTGTGTGCGTACAAGAATCTCTTTCATTTTATCATATCGGAAAGGAAGAATGCCAACCTTTCCCGCCAAGGAAACATCATCTAGGGTACGAAGAAAATCGGGAAAATACACCCGATCCTTTATTTGATAGTCTCGTATATGTTCCTTTAAAAAAGAAAGAAAATCCGGGTTTTCTCGAAGAGAAGTTACCTCTGCCTCTTCCATCACCGTCAGTTCCTCAACCATGTTCTTTGCAAATCGAATGTCTTCTGCAATGTTTCCTTTGGATATGACCCGAACAATAAAAAATGCATTGGGGCGACTCACTTGATTAAATGGAAGCAACATCCCTCCAGTGTATTTCATTGTCTTTTGGGCTGCATTGACTACCTTATTCTGGCTCATGAGCGCCGGAATATGCACCATAGAATCGATCACCAATCCATTGCCACAGAGAGGAATACTAGAGCTCAAATATTGGAACGTGCGATCTCTTTGAAAAGGGAAAATCTCTTCCAGTTGGTCTGATATTTTCTTCACTCTTTCGTAAAGGGCTTCTACATCCCCCGTATCCGTGGACATGCTTATGAGCATATGATCCATATCATTTAACATAAAAGTGATGGGTGGATCGGTTGCATACAAAATAGCAGGATCTTTTCCAACCGTCACATCCATCGATAGGAGAAAATTTTCCTTCATATAATCCACTTCATCCATGGCATTTTTATAGGAGGGGATGTATCGTAACGGCAACTCTAATTTTGCAATGCCATCCACCATATAATCCCTTAACATTTCTTTTTCTCCATCGGTTAACATGTCGGCATACTTATATCCATGAATATTTCGTAATAAATCCATACTATAACCTGAAACTATCATATCATATTTCCTTCCAAGAGTCCTTTGATTTCCTCCGCCCTTTCATAATCCTCCGTCCGAATGGCAACTTCCAATTCTTTCCGTAATTGCTCCATTCTCGCAATATCATTTCTGTCGGCGGAAGGCAGTAAGTTCTTCTTCTTCAATATCTTCAAAATCTCCTGTTTAAAAGTAGAATAACATACTTGACATCCAACCACCATACTGGAACGTATCTCCTTCAGTGAGCGACCACATTTGGGGCAGACTTTATCCCCTTCCATGGTTGCATCTTCTGAAAGTTCGTCTAAATCTTTAAACAACTCAAACAAGTCCTCCGTGATCACCACTTGGACGTCCATCTTTGGGCCGCGATTTCGTTCGCTCTGATTGAAGTCATTGTTTTCTTCATACCAATACATATTATTCATTATAATCCCAATCCCTTGCTAATGCTAGTAGCATGTTTCGTAAAACGGAAGAACGGAGTCTATTTTTATCAATACCTTTCACATCAAAACTTCGATCTTCCATGGCCGCTTTGAGCAATGCTCTCTCATTCTTTTTTATAAATCCATGAAGATATAAATGATCTATGATGGCATCGGCGCCGTGTAACGTTAAAGATGTTCCAATGGATTCATCCAGCATCTTAAGATGTTCTTCCTCCGAATCCATTTCCACCTTAACTATTTTAATATATCCTCCACCCCCACGTCTACTCTCTATATAATATCCCATACTTGGCTGAAACCGGGTTTCTAAAACATAATTGATCTGGGAAGGAGAACAGTTGAAGTTTCCGGCCAATTCATTTCTGCGCAACTCAAAAATTCCATCATTGTCTTCTAACATTTGTTTTAAAAATTCTTCAATAACCGTGCTTAGGGCTGCCATAGTTCCTCCTGACTTTGACTTTCTTTAACTATTATGTATATACCCTACCTTCATCATTTAAAACAAGGAAAAGAAAAAAAACCGGGGAAACCCCGGTTTTAAATTATTCTTCATTTTTATAATCAGCTTGAATCTTTTCAGAAATCTGTCCGGGAACTTCTTCATACCGGATAAATTCCATTGTGAAAGAACCTCTGGCCTGTGTCATTGCTCTAAGATCAATGGCATATTGGAACATTTCAGCATGCGGTGCCTCCGCAATGAGTTTTTGTGTTCCATCTCTTTGCTGTTCCATTCCAAGAATACGACCTCTTCTCTTATTCATATCCCCCATAACATCTCCCAGATATTCATCTGGAATGGTGATTTCTGCTTTTACAATGGGTTCGAGAAGAATGGGTTTAGCTTCTTGCATCCCTTTCTTAAACGCCAACTGGGCTGCCAATTTAAATGCCATTTCGTTGGAGTCTACATCGTGATAGGATCCATCATACAATACTGCTTTAAGTTTTACCACTGGATACCCAGCCAAAACTCCATGCTCAATGGAATCTCTCAAGCCCTTTTCAACGGCAGGGAAATAGTTCTTTGGAACTGCTCCACCAAATACTTCTTCCGCAAAGACAAAATCTTCTTCACAGGGTTCGAAGCGAATCCAAACATCTCCATATTGTCCTGCACCACCAGATTGTTTCTTGTGTTTACCTTGTACGCTGGCAGTTGCTTTGATGGTTTCTCTGTAGGCAATTTTGGGATCCCGTAATTCAATTTCTACACCAAAACGGTTTTTGAGTTTATCACTGATAACCTGTAATTGCATATTCCCCTGTCCACCTACAAGCAATTCTTTGGTTTCACTGTTTCTATCAATGATGAAGGACGGATCTTCTGCGCTCAATTTGTTTAAGCTGGTTCCAACCTTTTCCTCTTCTCCCTGTTTTTTCGGATATACGGCCATGTAGAGGGTGGGTTGTGGATAACGAATTGTTTCATAGACAATAGGATTGTCTTTGTCACAAAGAGTATCACCGGTTTTTGTATAATTCAATTTGGAGGTGGCAGCAATGTCGCCAGCCTTTACCATATCTGTGTCCACTTGATTCTTTCCTCTCAGGAAGAAGAGTCCTCCTGACTTTTCGTCTTTATCTTCCGTGGAGTTATAGATATGGGTGTTTTTATCCATTGTTCCTGAAATTACTTTAAACAAACTTAATTTTCCAACAAAGGGGTCCACAATTGTTTTAAATACCACAGCTGAAAATGGTTCATCTTCTGTTGGTTTTCTCTCAACAATTTCGTCGTTCCATAATCCCTTATAGACCGGATGTTCTGCAGGAGATGGCAAATAACGTTCACAGGCTTCCAATGCACGTAAAACTCCCTTTGCTTCACTTGCAACACCTACAAACAATGGACATAGTTCCCCAGTAGATACGGCCGTTTTAATTCCCTTGATAAATTCTTCCTGTGTGAAGGCTTCTCCGGAAAAATACTTTTCCATCAATTCTTCTGAGCTTTCTGCAACGATTTCATTCAAGGCTTCAATGTATTTTTCTGCCTTTTCTGCGTACTCAGCAGAGGCTTCCGTTTCTTTGACGTCAGCACCATTGTATTCATAGGCTTTTTTATCTAGAACGTCAAAATAGCCTTTCAAAGTATCTGCTTCCCCTATGGGAATGGTGAAAGGAATGACCTTATCTCCCAGTTTTTGCTTGATGATCTGATAGACTTTATCAAACACCACATTTTCCTTGTCCATTTTGTTGAGGAAAATCAAACGTGGAGTGTTGTACTTTTCAACGTTGTTCCAAGCTTTTTCAGTTCCCACTTCCACTCCAGATTGGGCATCCACCAAAATGATGGAACCGTCCGATACTCTTTTTGCACCGTACATCTCTCCCACAAAGTCAAAATATCCTGGAGTATCCAAAATATTAAACTTTGTATTATGATGCTCTACTGGAATGACCGAAGTACCTATGGATACACCACGGGCAATTTCCTCTTTATCAAAGTCCGAAACTGTATTTTTATCCTCTACGCGACCTTGACGATTGATAACTTTAGTGGCATAAAGCGCCGCTTCGGTAAACGTGGTTTTTCCACTGCTGGAGTGACCCAGAAGGGAAATATTTCTGATATTTTGGCCTGAATAAGCTTTCATGTTCTTCCTCCTTGTATTTCGATAGAGTTCATAGAACTCATATACCCAGTATAGCACAAGTTTATTTCTTTTTAAAGAGTTTACTTCATTGAAACTACATAAAAAAGCACAAAATTATTCTGGTTTTTCTCCGAATCTATCATATTCTGTTCTAGAGCAATGAAAATTTTAGATAAAATGTTTCATGGGTCACTGTGAGAAAAATTTAACCTTCTACTTCAAATGTAAAAAGTATTGTTCATTTGGTTCTCCATTTATGGTATACTTTAGAAAAGGATAAGGAGGCAATTATGAAAAAAGTTTTGGACAAAGGATATGTGCGTTTAGTAGATGTCTTGGGAAGTGATTTAACGGTCGTGAATGCGGCAAGGGCAAGTTATGCCAAGGAAAGCAAAGAGATGAGTGAGAAGGACGAATCTCTCGTAAAATACCTCGCTAAGCACGATCATACTTCTCCATTTCGTCATGCAATGCTTCAGTTTGAAGTATTTGCCCCGCTTATGGTGGCAAGACAGTGGTGGAAATACATTATTGGTAGTTCCCACCTAGAAGCAACTGGCGATGCCATGAATGCATGGAATGAATCCTCCAGAAGATATATCACCATGGAACCTACATTCTACATTCCCACAGAAAACGAGTGGAGAGGTGCTCCCGACAATAATAAACAGGGCTCCAAAGAACCGGTTGCCCAAGAATTGGGAGCAGAGTACACAAAAAAATTGATGGAATATGTGGATCAAGGTGTAAAACTTTATGAAGAAGCCATGGAAAAAGGAATTTGTGCAGAAGAAGCCCGTCTATTCCTCCCTGCCTACGGAATGTATGTCAGTTGGTACTGGACTGCATCCTTGCAGGCTGTTGCCCACTTTATAAAGCAAAGACAGGACAGTCACAGTCAATATGAAATCCGCCAATATGCTGCCGCTGTTCGTGAATTGGCAGAAGAAAAATTCCCCCTAGGAATCAAAGCATTTTTAGACGACTAATAAAAGAGGGTTACTTGAAACCAAGTAGCCCTTTTTGATTGCCTATTATTTGTCTTTTTCTATGGCCCAGACACCTACTGGGTCAAGATGAAAAACATTCCTTTGAATATGATTGGTTTTCATGTCCACTGCAATTACTTCGCAATTTTCAATAAAGTCTCGGTGATAGAGTTCAACCAATTCTTTTCCCTCTAATAAATTTAGCCAAGTGAGAATGACCAAGCCATGGGTTACCACTACAGTGTTTTCTTCTGGACAAATCTCCCTTTGAAAGGATTCAATTCGTTCGATCAATTCATGAAAGGATTCTCCATGTTGAGGGGCATACAAATGAGGTTGTTCCCGAAATTGAATATAGTCTGGCTCCTGTTCAATGTGAAATTTCACTTTTCCCTGCCATTTTCCCATGTGAATCTCTCGCAAACGAGGATCGATCATGGGAACAAGGTTCTTTTTGGCCCCTATAATTTCTGCTGTTGTCCTAGCTCTTTTTAAGTCCGACGTATAGATTCGATCAATGTCCACATCTTTTAAATTGTGTGCGACAAGCTCTGCAGCGGCGATTCCCTCTTCATTGAGTGGTATGTCCAAGGTTCCTTGAAACATTCTCTTTGCATTGTACTCCGTCACACCATGTCTCACAATATATAACATACTCGTCCTTCCTTATAAGAAAAAAGAGACCTACGGTCTCATATTCTGGTGCGGGAAAGAGGACTTGAACCCCCACGCCTTGCGGCACTGGAACCTAAATCCAGCGCGTCTGCCAATTCCGCCATTCCCGCATTTTGGTGACCCATCCGCGACTCGAACGCGGGACACCTTGATTAAAAGTCAAGTGCTCTGCCAACTGAGCTAATGGGTCATGGGGTGGATGATGGGAGTCGAACCCACGATCTCCAGAACCACAATCTGGCGCCTTAACCAACTCGGCTACATCCACCATTTGTTTGGAGCGGGTGAAGGGAATCGAACCCTCGTAATCGGCTTGGGAAGCCGGTGCTCTGCCACTGAGCTACACCCGCGGCATACAAACCGCTAACAATATATTATTATACAGGAGCTATGTCCCTTTGTCAACCATTTCCTTGAAATATTTCTTTTTTCTTTAAAGTTTTGGAAGAATAATCTGTTCGCCATCCAACTCTTTGGAAATCAATTGGGTGTCATATATGTCTTCAAGCTGAATGACACTTAAATGATCTCCCTTTTTTCTTCGCACTGTCATTTCTTCATTTTTCATGTAAAGAAACTCTTGTCCGAAGACATGGGCAATATTGATGTCGTGTAAAGATACAATCATGGTTTTCTTTTTTTCTCTATTATATTGCAAAAGCCCCTTTAAAAGTTTGGCTTGATACTTCAAGTCTAAATTATTCAGCGGTTCATCCAATAGTAAAATATCCGCATCTTGCGCAATAGATCTTGCAATCATCACTCTCTTCATCTCTCCCCCGCTCAATTCATTCATTCTGCGTTTCCTAAAGTCCATCAATCCGCAAAGGTTAAGGGCCTGTTCAACCGCCTCTTGATCTCTAGCACTAAATGGTTCAAAGATCCTTTTGTAAGCATATCGACCTTGACCTACGACGTCTTCAACCTCGAATTCAAAGGCTATGGGCATAAGCTGTCCCACATAGGAAATTCTTTTTGCCTTTTCTCTTATCGTATAACTAGAAATCCGTTTGTTTTGAAGGTAGACCTCTCCTCTATTCGGTTCTATGAATCCCCCCATAATATCAAGTAGAGTGGTTTTTCCCGACCCATTGGGTCCCAACAAAACCACCACACTTCCCTTTTCAATTTCCATAGAAAAGTCACGTATTACCGTCTTTTCCCCATAGGAAAAACTTACTTGATTTAATGTAAGTTCCATTAGGCATTCCTCCTATGACGTCTTAATAACAAGAGGAAGAAAGGTCCTCCAAAGCATGCAGTAATGATTCCAACAGGTATATCCACATTTTCTACCAGAGTTCTAGCTAAGGTGTCCGATACAATCATAAAAATGGCTCCACCAAAAATGGATGCAGGCAGCAGTGTTTTATGATTGGGCCCCAAGATGATTCTTAAGAAATGGGGTACAATCAATCCAACAAATCCTATAATTCCACTAATGCTTACGGCAAGGGCTGTCAAAAAGGCCCCCAAGAGGAGAAGGATTTTCTTAACTCGTTCTACATTAATGCCGATGGATTCTGCCTCCCGATCTCCCAGTGCCAAACCATTCAATTCTTGAACAAAACATCCCAATCCCAATACGCCAAGAATAAAAACAGGGGCAGCCAAACGTAGAGATGACCAGGTCACTGCACGGAAACTCCCCATGGTCCATAGATAAATTCTGGCCAAATCATCCCTATGAAAAATCATCAACAACGAAATAATGGCCGTTAAGATAGAGTTTAGCACCACGCCTGCTAGCAGCAAGTGTACGGTTTGAATCTTCCCTTTTTTATAGGATAGACCATAGACAATGAGTGAAGTTATTAAAGCCCCAAGAAAAGCGGAAAGTCCAATTACTGAAAAAGAGAGGATATTGAAGGTCGAAAAAAATAGGATTGCTATGGTGGCTCCAAAGGCTGCACCCGAAGAAATTCCCATAACATAGGGATCGGCCATGGGATTTCGAAAGATGGCCTGATACATGACACCAACCACCGAAAGAAGGGCTCCCACAATTCCAGCCAATAAAATTCTCGGAAGACGAAGTTCCATGAGAATAAACACATTGGTTTCATCAAGAGGTGTGGTACGAACATGACCAAAACCATTGGCAATCTTGGTTGATAGGATTTCAACACTCTCTTTCACAGGAATCTTGACAGAACCAAAGGCCATGCTAAAGAGCATGGCCATCAACGTTCCTATAATCAAAATAAGAAAGAAAACTTTCCTAGTCCACATACTAGAAATCCAACTTTTCAAGAACTTCTGGATGTGCTGCCTTTAAAAGCTGTTTGAGTCCAACACGTACCATCGAAGCCGTGGGTCTTCCCAAGGTATTGTCATCCACCTTGTAGACCTTTTTATTTTTGACAGCATCAATGGTGCGATAATTCTCGCCACCAGTGATGGTATCATAGGCCCATGTTGATGCGTAGATAATAGATGGATTCTGTTTTACGATAAGCTCCGTTGTGTATTCCCAAGTGTCATTGGCTGCAGCGACGTTTTCAACTCCTGCCGCTTCCATAAGATCATTCATGTAGGAGCCTTGGGGTGAGGTATATTCGCCAAATTCTCCGGCACTTAAAGAATAATAAACAGAAGGTTTGGACAAACGCTTGGTATAGAACCTTGTGGTAGTTATTTGAGCCTTCATTCCACTAATGATGGCTCTTGCCACAAATTCTTTATCCATAATGCGTCCCGTATCTAAGATATATTGATAGACATCTTCCATGGTGTGTTGCATGGGCTCAGCAAATACTTCAATACCGGCACTTCTTAACTTCTCCATCACAGCGGAAGCCGCCTCTCCTGTAATCATAAATACAGCATCGGGCTTTACACTGACAATTTTTTCAATATCTGGATTCATCATATCAGGAACAACTACTTTGATATCTGATGCCTCTTCAATGTCCTCACCATATCCCGATTGACCAACCATGGCATCTTTTTCGCCAAGATCGATCAATATCTGGGTAAAAGCGGGAGAACCTGAAACAATTCTCGTGGGAGTTTTGGTGATAAGAGTATTCTCTCCCCCTCTTTCAAAACTGATAGGATAGCGTACATCTAACTCTCTTGCAAAAGTATACGCACCTTTTTCCCATCCCACCTTATATCCTAGAGTTTCCAAGATAAAACGCATGGGTAACATTAGCTTTCCGTCTCTAGATGTGATTTTTTTATCCATGTAGACATCTACACCATTGACCTTGGCTTGTACATTTCCCAGTGTAAATTCTAGAACTACATTCAGCCCAGTTAAAATGGCAGTGTTACCTTTTTCTTCTACGACGAGGCCCAGTTTTTCGTATTCGGATGGTTCAAAATATGTTCTTCCCTCTGTTACATACGCGTGTTCCACATCCAGATTGATTTTTGCGGCAATAGGTTGTGTCAAAAGCATTAAGACAACCATCAGTACCATCAGTTTGATTTTTTTCATTGTTTCCTCCTATGATAATGTTTTATCTTTTAATGAATGAGTTTTACTTTTATAGACCAGATAGGCTGCTCCAAAAATAAGAACGATTCCGATAAAACTCATTGTGTCAATTGTGTCTCTAAAGAAGATATACCCCAATACGGCAGAAAATATCACATTGGTGTAATTATAAATGCTCACGATACCGGGCTGTGCCATGGTATAGCTCTTGGTTAAGAAATATTGTCCGAAGGCCCCTGCAGTTCCAATCGCTAAAAGTCCTAGGATCTCCACAAAACTCGGAAGATAAAATTGAAAGATGACCAATGGTAGCATGAAAACTGTTGTAATGACAGAAAATGATAGCATAATAGTAAAGTTATCTTCTTTCCCTTTTAAAGTTGAGATGATGACATAAGCCAGAGCTGCAAAGATGGCAGAAAAAAGTCCCGCCAAACTCGGCAGCGAAAGATGACTAAGAGATGGTTTGGTTACAAATATTGTGCCGGCAAAGGCAATGACAAATGCCAACACTTCCAATTTGGTAATCCGTTCTTTTAGAAACAATACAGAAAAAATAGCCACGAAAAATGGGCTGGATTTCTGTAAAATAGCAGCATCTGCACTAGGTAAATGCTTGGTAGCATAAAAATACAGTAAAACTCCAATCATTCCAAAAAAACCCCGGAAAAACAATCCCTTAAAATTCTTCTTGTCACGATATAAGGGTTTTCCAGCCATCTTTAAAGAAACGGTGGCTATTACCAACATTATCAAATTCCTCACGAACACTTGTTCGTACACAGGAACGGATTGGGATGTAAATTTAACAGCCATCTGCATAAAAGAAAAACTAAATGCTGATAACATCATGTATAGAGCAGCTTTACGATCATTCATTAAAACTCAATCCCCTTCCTCGCTTGGATTCCTTCTTTGTAATGGTGTTTTATTTCCTTGACCTCACTTACCATCTTCGCTATCGATTTCAATTCTTCTGGAGCATACCGTCCAGTGACCACGATATCTTTTTTCTTTGACGCCTCTTCCAATACTTTTAGAACATGATCTATAGAAATGAGTTCATAATATAGAGCGATATTTAGCTCATCTAAAACGTAGAGGTCGTAGGAATCCTGCAATGCCTCTTGAAACAAAGCGAAGGCATTTTGTGCTCGCTGATAATCTTCTTCATCGGGGTCTCTGCGTATAAAACATTCTCTTCCTGTGATGTGAACATCTACACCCTCCAGTTGTCGCAATGCTTTTATTTCACTATATTCTTTCCCTTTTATAAATTGCATAAAGAAAACACGACCACCTGCCCCCAGCATTCGTAAACTCATGCCCAGTGCCGATGTCGTCTTTCCTTTTCCGTTTCCTGTAATGACAAATAACATTCCTTCACCTTCTTTATACATCTGATTATACATGATGCATCCTTATTCTTCAATAGAAAAGAACCCCGAAGGGTTCTTTTTATGCCAAGCTTCCCATAGGATCCCAGGGTTTGAGAACCGTGGGCTCTTGATCATATTCTTTTTGTAATTCTTCAGGTAGATATTTTTTGTGGACTACAACTTGGTACATATATTGACGGAACCAATCACGGCTCATGGTCAAATATCCCTTGTATCCATAATCCTCTCCCCAAGAATTCTCGACTTTCCAACGAATGGCTTCTCCCTTTTCATCGAGGTGAACTCCGGTGAAGGTCATTGCGTGGGTCATCAGTGAATCACCATAATCCAAGGCCTCTGCCTTATCTAAAGTAAAGTCAACTTGGAAAAGATTTTCAAAATCCATAGCTTCCATATCTAGGAGAGCTCTTTCTTTGTCACTGTAGTATCTTTGTCCTACATCACAACCAAACCAAACGGGATGACCGTCCTTAAGCTGTTTTATAGCTGCTTTTTCCAATTCTTCAATGGGAAGATTCAAGTGTTTTACAATTCTACCTTCCACCACGTTTCCTAAATACTGAATCGTGTATGTTTTGTGGTAGGGCTTATCTGCCGTAGGAGCGTTGATCAAAGAAATATATTGATCAATTTCCATGCCGATATATTTATTGAAAAAGTCTTGAGGTGTAATTTCTCTATCTTCAATAATCTTATCGTCCTTATCCTTCATGACAAGGTCAAATTTCACCGGTGGTTGACCTAGAGAAATGACCAAAACGTCATAAATCTTTTGCATGAATTTGGTTTTGATTTCGTAAATCTTCTCTTCCGAAACATTCTCTTTAATTGCACTTCTTAGTTCGTGAGCACCTTTTCTCAAAATCTTGGCCAAGTATTTGCTCATTTGGTAGGTGTTGGAAGAGTTGAAGCTCTCAGGATAGGCATATTTGGGAACCACACCATATTTTTTCACCAAGTTGACAAACATATCCCATTGACCACCATCACAAAGTGGATCTCCCAATAGGAATTGCATGACACGGCTATCCAATGTTTCATCAGCCGTCGCAATCATATTCTCTAAAAAGTAGTTGCAACGTTCCAATTTGTCAAAGAATAAAGGATAGGCTTGTGAAAGTTCAAAGGTTTTTAAGTTATGTTTTTGCATGAGAAGATTTCTCATAACATTTAAACTTGCAAACATCCAGCATCTTCCACTAGCTTTTTGGTTGGTTACATCTCCCTGTTTAAGATCCACATTGAAGGTAAAGGATTCTTCCATAAAGCGTTCGGGATTCAAACAAACCTTGCCCACTCCATTAAAAGAAGCGGCATTCATCATTGCAACACCAGAAGGATCTGCTAAAAACTTCTCCTCCATTGCCCTAATTTTATCTAATGTTAAATTTCTCATATCGTCCTCCTAGAATTCCCAAGGCATGAGCGTAATGGGTTCTTGCTCAAGGGCCTTCTTCTCTTCGTCATTCAGATAAGATTTTTTCGCAACAATTTCATAGACATAGCGATCGAACCATTTGTCATCCATCACTAGATAGCCTTTGCTTCCACGCTTGTCACCCCAAGAGTTTTCAACTTTCCAACGGAGATGATTTTCTCCTTCATCAAACCCTTGGAATACCATGGCATGGGTTGGAGTAGAGTGTTGTAGGGATAGTGCATCACCTTTATCAATTGTGCTATCAAAGCGGAACATGCCATCCATGTTAAGAACGCCTTCTGCAAGAGTGCCGTTGCCTTCATCATCAATTAAGCTTTCCTGTCCAACGTCGGCTCCAAACCAAACTGGTGTACCCCCTTCAATCATTTTCTTTGTAATCTCTTTCAGGCGTTCACCACTTACCGACAAGTATTGAATTCCTTCAAATTCTACTGGAAGCTTCATATAGGGACGAACATACAATGTGTTTAGTTTCTTACCTTCCACTGGCATATGAGCTATTTCAACATATTGCTCTAAATCTTCTTTTACATATTCTTCATAGAATTCCATGGGGGTCATTCCGCGTTTTTCAATCAGTTTATCGTCCTTATCTCTCAAAATGAGATCAAAGGTTCTGGGGGGAATTCCCATGGCAATGGCATCCATACGGAAGATATCTTCCATGCATGCATCTTTTATTGCTACCAATTCTTCTTCGCTCTTTCCAGCTTTATGAGCTTCACGAATATCCTTTGCACCTTTTTTCAATCTCTTGGAAAGAAGTTCTACAAATTCGTCTGTTTTCTTGACGTTGGCAGGATCTTGGTAGGCATAGTCGGGAACAATTCCATATTTTTCAACAAGACGGACAAAGGTAGACCACCATCCGCCATCTTCCATGGCATGGAATACCACAATATGATTCAAACGATCTTCTAAATCTTTATCTTTTAACTCGATAACATTTTCAAGGTACGCATTGGCCCTTTCCAACTTATCAAAAAAGTATAGATATCCGTGAGAAAAAGTAAAATCTTTCAGATTCCATCTTTTTATCATATCTACACGTAACATATTGAGAGATGCATACATCCAGCAACGACCAGACTTTTTCTGATCAGTGATAGATCCAGGTTTTAACTCTGTTTTGAAGACATTTGGATTGTCTCTCAAAATCTCTTGATCTACAGATGCCTTTAAAACACCCACATTCGTCGCAGCATGTTTCTCTGCGCCTTTAAAGTTTTGATCATGAGCCTCTTTAAAGGAAGCCAAATCTTTTAATTCAATACTTTTATTCATGTTTTTACCTCCTCCCTAAACTTAATACAAAAAAACAAACTTGTCAATACCTTTTTTTATGCACATAAAAAATAAAAGAACCTCCTTGCGGAGGTTAAGCCATTTTTTAACGAAAACTTTTTTTATCAACTATTTCTAAACGATCATTTAATTCATAGAGAATTGGACAACCTGTCGGAATTTCTAGACTCATAATATCTTCATCGGAAATATGTTCCAAATGTTTCGTTAACGCTCTTAGTGAATTCCCGTGGGCTGCTACAATCACATTTTTCCCATTTAAAAGATCCAAAGCAATGCGATCTTCCCAAATGGGCATCACCCTGTGCAGAGTAACTTTTAAGTTCTCTGTATGGGGCACAGCAGCTTTATAAAGGTATTTTCTATCGTGGACTTGACTCAATGGATGATCTTCCTTTAATTCCGGTGGAAGGGTGTCATAGGAGCGACGCCATATATGAACCTGCTCTTCCCCATATTGCTCTGCAGTTTCCTTTTTATTGAGACCTTGCAATCCTCCATAATGACGCTCATTGAGTCGCCAAGATTTATACTCGGGGATCCAAAGTTGATCCATCTCTTCTAATATAATATGGAGGGTTTTAATTGCACGTTTTAAGACCGAGGTATAAGCTTGATCAAAAGCAATTTTTTCTTGTTTCAATAACTCTCCCGCTTCCTTCGCTTCCATGGTTCCCTTTTCACTTAAGTCCACATCCACCCAACCGGTAAATCGATTTTGTAAATTCCATTCACTTTGTCCGTGACGCACCAAAACTAACTTCATATCGTTCCTTTCCTTTTTCAAAGAAAAATGCTCCCAAAGGAGCATCTTTTATGGTCTATTTCTTCTTGCTTTTTTTGGTTGCTTTTTTGTTGACCATTTCTTTCAAAGCTTTTCCGGCCTTGAAAACAGGTGCTTTAGAAGCAGGAATCTTGATAACTTCCTCAGGATTTCTGGGGTTTCTTCCTTCTCTTGCTTTTCTTTGTCTTACTTCGAAAGTACCAAAGCCAACGAGTTGGACTTTTTCACCTTTAACGAGAGTTTCGTTTACAGCTTCTAAGAAAGCGTTTAAAGCTCTCTCGGAATCTTTTTTGGTGAGTTCGGACTTCTCAGCAATTGCTGCGATGAGTTCGGATTTGTTCATAATTTCCTCCTTATGATTGCTATTGCTACGAAAGTCTAGGTATTCAACTTCCGCTTACTATCATTTTACACAAAAGAACTGATAAGTGCAAGCTTTTTTTCTTATTTTTTTGATATTTTAGCGTTTTTTCGTGTTTTTTTACCTTTTTTCCCATATTTTTACTTAAAAATCGACACTTTTAGTGCAGAAAAAATATCTTTCAGTTCCCAAAGGCCTTCGGAAGTCCCCTCTTCGAAATATGACAGTAGTTCATACAGTCTCTGGATATTTTCATCAAAAACTTGGTCATCGATCTCTTGACAATCCACATCGTAGAGTTGTTCTCTGAGTTGAAATAGCAAATTCTCCACCGTAGGAAGCGAGTCATCCTTTGGAACAACCATAGTTAAACGGACACTGGGTGATAGCCTTCGATCCATTTCATATAGGGGAAGTTGCACTTTTCTTTCCTCACCTATGATACCTGCATCATAGAGAGCAATCACTTCGTAATCTTCGGGATAGATTTCCATAAGACTGAGTTTGACTTTAGATAATAAAAATTCATTCCAAAGCTGCGTAATAAGTAAATGCTGCTTGGTATCTAACTGAAAGGGATGAATTTCCTGTGCATCGAGAAGAGTAAACCCCTCCACAGGATCCACATTTGCCAGTGCGAAGCAAGGCTCCAAGAAAGAGGGTGCCTCCACAATAGAAAGATGCACATCCATGTCCTTTGCTCTTTGTCGTATAATCTGAACAGATGTCTCCGCAACCGAAGGACTTCCCGGTACACAATAGACCACATCTCCATTTTGATGCTCTTCAAGCAATCGTTGAGCAATGGAAGTGTAGATCTCTTCAAAAGTTTCTTTCTTTTCATACAAATCGTCAAAAGTGGAAAATTCAATGCCCAGTTGGTTCAAATATTCTACCGTCGGGTGATCTTTGGTACGAATGAAAACTTTTCTGGCCTTTTGTATTGTTTCTAATCCTCTTAACGTGAGTGCTTTGGGATCTCCATATCCTAGTCCTACAATGGTTATCATTGGTCTTTCCTCCGTATCCCTTTGAGTTCTTCCTTGCTGATTGTTTTTGTGACAATGATCAATCCGCCATACACGATGGCACCAAGGACCACCGCACCAATGGTTGCAAGTTTTGTCACGCCTCGATCCAATCCTATTACTGGTAATATGTTTAGCAAAAGTCGATGCCCATAATATACAACTCCACCCATGAGAAGGGAATTGATCAAGGGCTTGGGAAGTTGACGTAAAATTTTAATGGGAATCAATCGATTGCAAGCATACACATCCAAAGCAAAGGTAATCCCATAGGCAACTAGACTTGCAATGGCAGCACCGAACACATGAAAGATAGGATTTCGAGTTAGAATATAGGTCAGTATAATCTTTACAACTGCTCCACCAATTAGATTGTAGACGGGAATGCGTTCCTTTCCGATGGCTTGTAACATGGAGGTGATTACCGTGATGAACATCAACGGAACCACTTCTAAGGATAAAATTTTAAGGATCTTTGCTGTACCAGCAATGGCTTCAGGACTTGTAGTAAAATAGAGCAATTCCACAATGGGTTGGCTCAAAACGTAGAGTCCCACAGAACATGGTAGTGCAATTAACAAAGTAATCTTGATAATCGTATTGGTTCGTTCTTTTAATTTTTGTACTTCATGGAGAACTTTTAGAGAGGATAGGACTGGGATAATACTGACTCCAATGGCAATGGCAATAACTTGTGGCACGCCAATGAGAGTTTGTGCCATACCTTTAAGCCAGCCAAATCGTAAGTTTGCCGCTGCTTCCGTAAATCCAGCATCCAATAGTCCCGTCATCACCAAGCGAATATCAATAAAATCCATGATGGGAATAATGGCAGCACCAAGAGAAATAGGTAGTGCAATCCTAATCATTTCCTTCAATATGGATTTGCTATCTTCTCCCCTGCTCTTATCGTGTATCCACTCTTTTTCCATTTCTTTTTTATGGCGAAGGTGAACATAAACCATATATAAAAGCCCTACAAAGGCGCCAAAAGAAGCACCAAAAGAAGCCCCGCCTGCCGCCACTTCATATCCTTTTGGTAACAACAAATAGGTGATATAAAGTCCTGATAAGACACGGAAAAATTGAATAATAATTTGACTTATGGCCGTAGGTGTCATGATTTGAAGTCCTTGGTAATAGCCCCGAATAGCCGCCAACATGGGAGACAATACCATGGCCGGTACCAATGCCACAACGGCATAATATGCTCCAGGATTTTTAAAGAAATGTACCAAAGAGTGACTAAAAAAATATGTTCCCACACCAAGGATCATTCCCAAGGTTGCCATGAGATAGAAGGCAACTTGAAATGTACGATAGGAGTCCTTCCATCTTTTTTCAGCCAAAGCTGAACTGACCATTGTTGCCACTGCGACAGGTAAACCTGCCGTTGTGATGGCTAACATAATTTCATATATGGGATAGGCCGCCTGATAATATCCTATTCCCTCATCTTGAATCATGGACGTGATGGGGATTCGATACACAGCTCCCAAAATTTTTACAAGTATCCCTGCCGCACCCAGTATGGCTGCATTGATTCCAATGGATCTTTTCTTGCTCTTCATGTGGACTCCTTAAAAAAAGATCCGTTTCCACGGATCCAAATTTTATTCTTCAGTTTCTTCGGTCTCTTCTTCACCAACTACGGGTACTTCACCAGCTTCAGCAACTTCCTCTTCTTCTGGTTCTTCCGTTTCCATTCTCTCATGGGTCAAGATACAAATCGTCTCGTCCAAGTCGTGAAGTATGGTAACTTTTTCGTCTTTGGTAATATCCAAATCTGCAATGGTGAAACTGTCGTCATATTGCATATCTTGAACGTCTATGGAAATAGACTCAGGAATATCTCCTGGTAAACATTCAACATTCAGGGTGTTCATAACCTGCATAAATACAGATGGCTGGACACGAATGCTGTCTTTGTTCAAATACTCGATTGGAATCTCAACTTTAATCGTTTCGTCCATTCGAATTCCTTGGAAATTAACATGTAAAATCTGATTTTTAAAAGGATGTCTATCCACATCTTTAATAATTGTGGGATATTTTTTCCCATCCACAATAACATCAATAATACTGGTCATTCCGGCGTCTTTAAAAACTACATCGAAATCTCTAGCACTGATGGTAATGGGACGAGTATCTTCCCCTTTTGCAAAGATTGAAGCAGGAATATTTTTCTCCGCTCTAATTTTTTTGGAGCTATTTTTCCCTAAGGATTCTCTCACCTTTGCATCTAATGAAAT
>JAUNVC010000028.1 GCA_030537875.1 Tissierellia bacterium
TTACACAATTTATTTGACACTACCGAGGTTTTAGATAATAGAGATTGTAGCAATGAAATAATTAATAAACTTAATGATATTATGAGTAGAGCAAGATATGGGTTACCAACTCAAACATCTATAAATGTCTTTGAATTAGGATTTTCAGATAGGATTATATCGCAAAAAATTGCAGATAAATTGGAAAGATATGATTGTAACAATAAGAAGAAAACAAAACAAGCAATAAAAGAATGTAAAAAAGAAATAGAGAGTTTACTTTTGGAATATCCAACATATTTTGTTAATAGGTTAAGGGAAATGAGGTGAAGTAGAGCGTAATTCTATCTCTACTTTCTTACCAAAATACCTCTCATAGTCTTTCCTATACTGATCAAACTCATAAAATTAATCACTAGACTTAGAACACCCTTCCACCATATCATTCCCCCCACAAAAATATGCCCTCCAAAGAGCATATTGAAATAACATTACGTAGAGGAATTGTATTCCTCTATTTTAGTATTTTTTTCAAAACATCAAAGAAGCTGAAGCTGGTTTTACGGTAGATTTTATTGTAGGCGGCTTTCTTTGGGTTTCGGGCCCAGCCCATTCCCTTTTTCCCATAGAAGAGATTGATACTTCTTTTGATTTCTCGATTGATTCGTCCGGTGGTTCTTGCTTTGATGCTTCGTTTGATGCTGGGTTTTCGGATTCCAATTTTCATATCCATGCCTCCTTTCTTTTAGTATAGCATGGAGTATCCTTTTTTAATAGTTCAGAAGAAGCTGAAAGCTCTATAGAATCACTCCATTCCACTACCTTATCCCATTGGATTTGATAAATGGATGAAAAAGTAGTATACTATACCTACCCTCAGAGGAATCGTAATTGGATGATGAATTTAGAGGGATGCGTACCAATTCAGTTTTAAAGGAGGTACAATATGTTGAAGAAGATGTTTGAGAACAAGACCATAGGTACAGTGAATGCTGTGGCGATTGTGGCTTTACTTGGCTATGTTGCCCGCGGAATCTACTTGGTGATGAATTCACCGTTCCTGTATCCCGAGATGAAGATGGCGGTATATTATAATCCCCTGGCTTTTGCAATGCACATTTTCATTGGCACCCTTGCATTGGTGTTGGTCAATATTCTCTATCACATGTATTACGGGAAGAAACAACTCAACAAAGAAACGAAAATTGCATAAGGAAAGAAAAAAACAGTTCATTGAACTGGTTTTTAATTTTATTTCAAAAATGGGTAATCATATAGGGAACATACATATGAGGAGGATTCCTATGAAATTTGCCATTGTGTTTGATAGCAATACTGGAAATACGAAAATGATTGCGGAGGCCATCAAAGAGGAGCTTTCGGAGGAGGATGTTCTCTATTTTGGAAAGCCGGGAGAAGTGGCCGATGCGGATGTTTATATTGTGGGTTCTTGGACGGAGAAGGGGATGTGTACTCCCAAGATTGGGACGTTTTTAGAGTCGCTTCGTCAGAAGAAGATTGCCCTCTTTGGCACGGCGGGCTATGGTGGTTCGGAGGACTATTATGCCTCTCTTGTGGAGCGTATCAAGGGCCATCTGGATGAGAGCAATGTCTTCTTGGGTTGGTTCTATTGTCAAGGGAAGATGCCCATGGCGGTGCGGAGTCGGTACGAGAAGATGATGACTGAGCATCCAGAGGATAGGAAATTGCAAGTGTCGTTGGATAACTTTGATGCCGCTTTGAGTCATCCCGATGGGGAGGATCTGGTCAAGGCGAAAAAGTGGATTCGGGGGATATTGGAAGAACTTGGGAAATAGAAAGGGAAGGCATTGCTATTCTTAGGATTTCCACGAGAACCTTTGCAACTCTTTTATTTTGTGTAAGAAAAAACAGTAGATCCAAAGGAACTACTGTTTTTTTGATACATGTTTAGTCGAGTCCGTTTTTATGCAAGTGTCGGCTATAGAAGAAGGATATGAGATTGCTTATACATAGGATGGCAGCAATGGAGAATCCAGACACTTTATTCAAATATCCCATAAATGTTAGGAGGAAAAAACCAATCCCCAGTAATACGCTTTGAACAAGATATGCCAGTGAAGATGCCTCCGCTGCGATGGCGCTTTTCATTTCATCGGTTTCATCAATCCATTCTTGTTTTTTGTTTCCGGCGATGAGTAAGGATACACCCCATAGACCCAAAATAATGGATACGATAAAAAATCCAATCCAAGCAATATCCATTCTTGGGAATATTGCCAAGCTATTTCTTTTCAAAAGAAGCCACAGACCGAGTACAGCAAATATCACTGACACACCGATGATGGCAAGGGCGGCCTTTCTGGCCAATTCCATTTCTTTCTTAATATTTCTTCTCATGCTAGTCTTCCTCCTCGTATATAAAAATATCTTCGATCTGTAAGTCAAAAAATCTTGCAATTTTAAAGGCCAAAAGTATGGAAGGATTGTATTTTCCATTTTCTAAAGAACCGATGGTCTGTCGCGAGACTTCCAGTTCTAAGGCCAAATCCTCTTGTTTGAGTCCTCTTTTTTTTCGTAGTTCTTCCAATCTGTTTTTCACAAATGTTCAAATCCTCCTTTGTAAGATGTAAAGTTAACTTTACATAAATATAGCATAGTCCATCCGAAATGTCAAGCAAACTTTACATTTAATTTTATATTTTTTTGCAAGCTGTAAATAGTATCTCCCAGCTGACTGGGCAAATGATTTTTATCCTATGGGGAATGTTGGTAGAGGATGATAGGAAAGGTTCGGCTTGCTCTTTTTCCCTAGATATGAGAAAATGGTGCAAAGGGAGGGAATGCATATGATCGGAGCAATCATTGGAGATATTGTAGGCTCGGTATATGAATTTGACAATCATCGGAAGAAGGAGTTTGAATTTTTTGCGGAGGATTGCATGTTCACCGATGATTCGGTGATGAGTCTTGCGGTGGCAAAAGCTCTTATGGAAACGGAGAAAAAATTCCCCCAAAGGGGAGAGGATTTCTATGAGGCTTTGCGGGAGAACGCCATTGTTTGGATGCAGGAGATTGGTCGGATGTATCCTTTTTGTGGCTATGGCGGTAGGTTTTATGAGTGGATGTTTACCGAGGATCCCCAGCCCTATAACAGCTATGGAAATGGGTCTGCCATGCGGATTAGTGCCGTGGGATATATGGCCCAGTCATTGGAGGATGCAAAGAAGATGTCTCAAATGGTTACGGAGATTTCCCACAATCACCCCGAGGGGTTGAAGGGTGCCGAGGCCACGGCCGTTCTCATCTATGAAGCGAGAAATGGAAAGTCCAAGGAGGAACTTCGAGAAATTGCCGAGGAGTATTATGATTTGGATTTTACTTTGGAGGAGATTCGCCCCACCTACCGATTCAATGAGACTTGTCAGAACACGGTTCCCCAAGCCATTGTGGCCTTTTTGGAGGCCGAGGATTTTGAGGATGGGATTCGGAATGCCATTTCTGTGGGAGGAGACAGCGATACCTTGGCGGCCATTGCCGGAGGAATCTTGGAAGCCTACTATGGAGTGCCCGAAGATTTGGAAGAGGGAGCTCTTTCCTATTTGGATGAAAGATTAAAGGATCTCTATAAGGAGTGGAAGGACTATCTTTCCAAGCAAGTATAAGGGTACAAAGGTCTTCACGGAAGGCCTTTTTTATATGGTTTTGAGGGATTTTCGGTTCTATGCTATACTAGATGGGAAGAAAGGGTGATAATATGTTTACATGTCCCAAGTGCCAGTGTGAATATGGCTATGATGATGGGATGGCTTATCATTGTCCAGAGTGTGGTCATATGTGGACGGACTTATCTTTGGAGGAGGCCAAGGTCAGAGATTCGGTGGGGAATGAACTGCAGGATGGAGATGATGTGGTCTTAATCATGGACTTGAAGATGGGTTCCACCACCTTGAAGCGAGGGATGAAGGCAAAGCAAATTCGATTGATTGAAGAGGTGGATGGCCATGATTTGGAAGCACGGATGGACGGCGTGGGCCGAGTCTATCTCAAGTCGGAGGTTGTGAAGAAGGCCTAGCCAAAATCCTGTCACAGAATTCGAAGATGAACGAAGAGAATTTCTCTATGATTCGAGGCAATCGAAAACACTGCAACGCTTGGTTGCAGTGTTTTTCTTATCGTAGGTTTTCGATATAGGCATCCCGTAATTCCATGTTGGGAGATTCATATAATTCGTCGGTGATGTCGATGATTTCGGGAGGGAGGACGTTGGATCCGTCTTTTAAGCTGATGCCGGGGCTATAGGTAATCTCCTTATCCCGATAGAGGATGGTGATCTCTACGTTGGGTGCAATCTCACTTACATTGCATAATTCCACCAAGGGTCCTCGGTTCACGGTCACAAAATTATCCTCCGTGGGTGTTTCGCTCAAAAAGTCCACGAATTTTACGATGGTGACGGCGTTTTTATATACGGGGAGGATGAAGTGCATCTCGTCCATGAGTCGTCCTTCCTTGATGGGGTATAGAATTTGGAGATAGGGAAGGTCATCGATCTGCACGTCTTCCAAGAAGGATTTTGCCTTGGTCAGCGCCATGATAGCTCTCGCCTCATCGTTGGCCCCGTATCCGAGGAATCCACCAAGGGCCATGGTCTCAGGTTTGATTTTGTATCGGCCCAACCCCTCGTACATATCGTGCGCAGGCACCGTTTCGTCGGGTTCAATGGGAATGGCGCGGAGGGGAGGCGTATAGGTGCCGTCCATGAGGTGGGCGTAGAAGGCGAAGGTTCCTTTTTCGTTGATGTAGAAGGGAAGCTTTTGTTCTTTATAGTTTAAATAGAGTTCTTGCAGGGCCCATCCCTCGTACTCTTTTTCCGTAAACTCATCGACCTCACCAAGATGGACTCTCACTTCGTTGAGGAGGGCTCTTTCCATGAGGGTGAGACCGTTTTTGGCCATGCCCTTGCGTTTGAGCAGATCTTCCATGGAAAGCTCTTTGCCGTCTTTCAAATCCAAGTTGGCGGTGTAGATTTTGGTGGAGACGATTTCATCCATTTTGGATAGGTGAATTTGCATCACGACGGAAAGGATGTCATCATGGATGAAGTATACGTATTCCCAGTAGTCGAGTTCAAAGAGATCATTGTCAAAGACGAAGGCCTTTTCTTCTTCCAACACGTCTTCGATTTCTTCATTGATTCTTCGTGCGTCTTTTGAATCTATGTTGATATAGGGGAGGGGATAATATTCATCCGAGTCTCGATCATAGACCCAATCCTGTTGCGCATTGATTTTCTTCACGAGGGATGTCTGTTCCTCTGTATCTTCGTTCTTTGTATC
>JAUNVC010000013.1 GCA_030537875.1 Tissierellia bacterium
CTACCCGTCGTCGCCTTGGTAGGCCATTACCCCACCAACAAGCTGATAGGCCGCGAGTCCATCCCCTACCGATAAATCTTTCCACCCCAACCCATGCAGGCCAGAGTCATATCCAGTATTAGCACCGGTTTCCCGGAGTTATCCCAAAGTAGAGGGCAGGTTACTCACGTGTTACTCACCCGTTCGCCACTAATCCACCAATGCAAGCATCAGCTTCATCGTTCGACTTGCATGTGTTAAGCACGCCGCCAGCGTTCGTCCTGAGCCAGGATCAAACTCTCAAGTAAAAGTTTGTCCGACTCTTGCAGTTTAAGTGCTGCTTCACTTTCTTTTCGAATTTACGGGTTGTAAATTCATGACTTCTTTTCACATATTTCTTTGTTTAGGTTCAAGCCTCTCAATAAGAGGTTCACTATTCAGTATACTACTTTCATTTCCTCTTGTCAATAGGTAAATCGACTTTTTTGAAAATTCTTTTTCGCAACCGATGCTCTAATTGAGATAACTTATTCAGTATAGTCGATTTCAAATCCAATGTCAAGGGTTTTTTCAAAGTTTTTTCAATTTATTTTTTATTTTAAAAAAAGGCTTGAAGTCAAGCCTTTTCTCAGTTTCATATGCAACTTTTTCATCTTTTATTCTTTTCTTGGAACATCTATACTGCTTTTTCTACCTCAGATGCATGGCTCTTTACTCCCAAGAAAACGGCAAGGGGGTGGATTAGAATGGTGAGAGGTTGGTATGCAAAGATCAAGAGTTTGAACCATCTTTCTCCAAAGTTTTCCACGGTACGCACCACTTCTTCCATGATTTCCTTCACACTTCCGTAGAGAGAGAAGAGATAGATAAAGTATGCAACTGCAAGGATCAAAGTAACCAAGGCCCAGATCTTTCCAATTTTTCGAATCTGTTCTTTTTTAAATATGTCTCGGTGAAATACCAAGAGTGCCACGTTCAAAAGTCCTATCAAGGTGATGGGTATGAGTGCTTTTGCTCCTTTTGTAAGGAGGAATCCAAAGAGTAGTACACCAATCACTTGAATGATTAGAAGAATCAATCTTGTTTTTTGTTGTTTCATTGTAAACCTTCTTTCTTTTTGAAATACTTCTTTATAACTCGTTTCATCTCTAAGCCCGTCTCCATTATACCAAATTTTATTCCCTAATACTATTCCATGGAAAGCGCCTTGCTCCCATACTTTTAACAATGCTCTATAAACGGAGGAAGTAGCGTATCGCTCTCACCTCCTTACGGCTTAAAGTTGCTTGACTCCAACCAAATCTTCGGCTAGCTCTCGTTGGTTTTTTCTCTCAGCTTAGGCCCTTTGAGATTGATGTTGTAGATGTATTCCAACATTTTCAATTCTCAAATCTCGAGTGCTGACCTGCTTTGCGTTTCTTGTTACAAGGTAGTTGGCTCAAAGGTATTCTCCTTTGTTTTCTTCTAACCAGCATTGTACAGAATTTCTGCGAGCCATTTTTATTTCAGTTTATTATGCAACTCGCCATTGGTGTATTTTTCCTCAACAAAAACATCGGGTCGTATTGACTCGATGTTTTTTATTGAAATACGGGAAGTGATGTTAGAATTTTGATAAAATCATCTTGTGATAAATTTTCACTTTTAACACGATACCCTACATTATCCATCATAAATTCAGCAACGAAACATTCAGAATATCCAGCCGGCTCTTTCTTCCCATCATAATAGGGAGCTTTGTAGAATCCTATTGTTAATTCCGTATTACTGATTTTAGATTTTTCTGATGTTTCATATGAATATAAAATATCAGATTCAGGTATTTTGTTTTTCGAAACCTCAATATATAAATTTTTCCTTAGTGGATTATATTCGTCAGCAAAGGAATCACTATAAAACAATCCGAAATGATCATAAACCGGAGAATCTTCATCTCCTTCAAATGCAACAGTCCAATACATAGATTCATCTATATACTCTGAAATGAACGTACCACTATAAAAGTCTTCGCAAAGTTTCAATGATTTCGGTACATAAGACGGATAAAATGAAGTACCTAAATATTCTGTAACTTGTTCTAAATCCCACCTTTCTGCCCGGGCGGTATCTGGATTAAAATAGGCTATATCATTTGTTGACGGAATACACTCATTAAAAAATAACCTTCCGTTTGCAACTTCGATTGTTTGTGTAAAAGTATTTGTTGACGTTACAGTATTAGAATCTTTGTTGCTATCTCGCACATTTTTATTTGATGTAGAATCGGCTTCTGTTGGAATTTTTTGAGTTGGTTCGTCTTTAATACAGCCACTAAGCAAGAAACATAAGATCATTATAGAAATTAAAAATTTTTTAGTCATTTTCTATTCTCCTTACAAGTAGTATGAGAGGGCTGTTAAACCCTTATCACAAAGTATATATTCACCCATCATTGCTTTCTATCTCATTTCTTCCAATGCAGGTAGTCGTTCTAAAATACATTCCAAATATCCTTCCCTTGAAACCTTTATATATCCCTGACATAATAAAATTCAATTCAGCATTTTCAAGGTTTTCTACTGCCAAATTACTACTTGTCATCAAGTCTTTCATCACACTATACCACTTTTACAGCTTATATTGAAATTTTTTATAGCCATTTTATCTCTACGTGTATATCCATTATACCAAACTTTATTCCATTATATTATTCTATGGCAAGTTCATGTTCCCTTACTCTTAAACAACACTTTATACATGGAGGGAACCCATATCGGTTCCCTCCATAGTATATGCTTTTTAATTTATGGTTCTAAAATAATGAATCGTTCTCCTGCAAAGGTAAGTTTTCCACCCAATAGGGGATGATAAAAAGCATCTCCATAGGTCAAAGGTTGAATCCATAGGGTATCGCTTGAGAGCGGCTTTTGATAGGTCATAGCAAAGGGATAGCTTTCCTTTGAAAGCTGAAGAGCGTTGAATTTGGATGGGCTTACTTCAATGACTTCGCTTGTTTCATCGGGTTGGAAGGTAAAAAGGTACAAGTCATTTTTCATCGAGACATCACTTGCCAGGATTTCTAACGGCCCTTCCATATGCAAAGTGGGGAAAATTTCGAAGTCAAAATGTGTTTCGATTTCTTCCAAAGTTTTTTGATCCATTCTCTGCCATGAACACCTGGAGCTGGTTTCTTCTAGGCTATGATAGTACCCGTCGATGATACGCCAATAACTTTGGATCTCTGCCACGTGAAGCGGGAGTTCGCCTACCTCTTGCCTATCCACATGCACGTTCTCCGCTTTGGTATAGATCATAAACCGCAAGTTTCCCGCCTCCACGGCGTAGATGGTTTCCCCTTCTTTTAATGCGTTGGAGGCATCATCTCTCGTAACTTTTATGTCCTCAAAATAAAGGGGATACATTTCATAGGATGCCTTGAAGTTTTTTAGACCTTTCTCGGATATGAAATACGTCCTATCTTCATAGGCCTGTTTCATCTCTTGAATCATTTCTTCCCCGAGCGGTAGTTCCAAGGCTTCCACCCCGTCCCTTACCTTTCCTACGAAATAAAACTTCTCCTTGACCAAATCCACAACGGAAATGAGTACCTCTTCCCCATGGGTTCTCGGTATTAAAACCAGTTGTTGCCGGGAATTGAATCCCACATCGGCAGTATACGAAATGGTACCATTATCCGTTCTCGCCTTCACTTGGGCTGTGGATTTTTCCCTGTTAAAATCAAGGCTCAGGGGCTTTTTCTCACAGGCCGTACAGAGCATGGCCAGAGTCATGGCCAATCCTAGCCATAGGATTTTTTTCAAATAAGATACCTTCATCATAGAGCCCTCCTCTCAAGGTGTTTATACCTTCCTAACAATATCTTATGTAAACATAGTATAGCATGCTAATTTTTTTTACAACATATTCCAGGGTGGAGTATATCTATCAAAAAAGCGATACAATGTATCGCCAATTATCTTATCCTATCTTTTCATTTTTTCATTTGCATTTCTTCTTGTATCGAAAAGGATGATGAAGACCAGAGATTCATTTGACTTCGTCCCATTCCAACTGCATTGGATTTCTTATGCCAACGCAAGCAAAGGTGTTGACTATCTGGGCAAAAAATTGGAGCTAGTCTTTCTTTGACTAACTCCATCATTGGGTTTCCTGTTCTTTTTAATATAGTTTCGATCCCGCGGGTATCTTGGGATCTAACATAATTAACTGTAATCTCTCTTCACCTTCTACCTCATGAATGGCGGAAATTATCATCCCTTCCGAATCGATTCCCATCATCGCTCTGGGGGGTAAATTACAGATAGCAAGGAGTGTTTTTCCCATTAGTTCTTCTGCATTGTAATAGTCTTTGATACCGCTTAATATGGTCCGTTCTTTGTCAGAGCCATCATCTAGGGTGAATTTTAAGAGCTTCTTACTCTTAGGCACTTCTTCACAGTTAAGAACTTTCACGACTCTATAATCGGCCTTGGAAAAGGTTTCAAAGTCGATACAATCTTCAAATAACGGTTCCACCTTGACCTTAGAAAAATCTATTTTCTCTATATCCATGGCACCTTGGTCTTTAGAATTGCTATGTTCTTCTTCCGCCCCTTCCTTCGTCGATGTTTTATCTCCAATGGGCTTCATAGTTGGGAAGAAGAGTACGTCGCGGATGGAAGTTTGTCCTGTGAGGAACATCACCAAGCGGTCCACTCCAATTCCAAGTCCTCCCGTGGGCGGTAGTCCCACTTCAATGGCGTTGAGGAAATCTTCGTCCATGGGATGGGCTTCGTCATCGCCCAAATTTTTGGCTTCAATTTGCTTTTCAAACCGTTCTCTTTGGTCAATGGGGTCATTGAGTTCGGAGAAGGCATTGGCAATCTCTGAAGCATTTATGAAAGCTTCAAACCGTTGGGTGTATCGTCCATCCTTGGGATCTCGTTTCGCCAAGGGGCTAGTTTCCACCGGGTGTTTGGTGACAAAGGTGGGTTGAATCAAATGTTCCTCAGCAAAGGTTTCAAAGAATTCTTGTAGGATATCTCCTCTGGTATTTTGGGCCGGAGTGAGTTCCACATTCTTTTCCTTGGCAAGGGCAATGGCTTCTTCGTCGGTTTTGATGGTTTCAAAGTCAATGCCGGCGTATTCTTTTACTGCATCCACCATGGAAATTCGTCTCCAAGGCGGAGTCAAATCCAAGGTTACCCCATCATATTCGACAACTTGACTTCCCAGCACTTCCTGTGCCACGGTGCTAACCAAATTTTCGGTGAGCTCCATCATATCCTTGTAGTCTTGGTAGGCAGCATAAATTTCAATACTGGTAAATTCGGGGTTATGGCTATTATCCATGCCTTCGTTTCGGAACATTTTTCCCATTTCATAGACCTTGTCAAAGCCGCCCACCACCAGTCGTTTGAGATATAGCTCGTTGGCAATCCGTAGACTCATGGTGATGTCTAGAGTGTTATGGTGGGTTAGGAAAGGCCGTGCATTGGCACCACCGGCGATGGTGGTGAGAATGGGAGTTTCCACTTCCAAAAACCCTCTATCATCGAGGTATTTTCGAATTCCTTTTAGAATTTTATTTCGTTTGAGGAAGGCATCTTTGATATGGGGATTGACGATGAGATCCACGTATCTTTGGCGATAGCGAAGATCCATGTCTTTGAGTCCGTGGAATTTTTCCGGCAAGATCTGCAAAGATTTGGAGAGGATGACAAAGTCAAAGGCCTTGACGGATATCTCTCCCATCTTGGTTTTAAACACTTCTCCACGGATTCCCACAATATCTCCCAGATCCAAGAGTTTGACTTCTTCAAATTGTTCTTTCAAGTTGTCCAGTCGTAGAAAGGATTGGATTTTTCCTGTGGAATCTTGCAAGTCCACAAATACCACTTTTCCGTGACCTCGCTTGCCCAAGATTCTTCCGGCAATGGCCACTTCCTTTCCTTCGTATTCCTCAAAATGTTCTGTAATATCTTTGGCGAAATGGGTACGGTCATAGGTTTCAATGGCATAGGGATTTTTACCCATATCCTTTAAAGTTTGTAATTTTTCACGCCTCATCTGAAGCATTTCATTTTGTTCTCTATCCATTACTCCCCCTATGATTTTCTAATGCTGACGATGGTGTAGCGAATGACTCCATCGGGAGCATGCACTTCGATCTTGTCTTTTCTACGTTTGCCGAGAAGAGCACTTCCCAGAGGGCTTTCGTTGGAAATCTTTCCTGCCAGAGGATCACTTTCTGCCGAACCGACAATGGTATAGGTTTCTTTGTCCTCAGTCCCCTCTTCAATGATGGTGACCACCGTTCCCACATTGACCTTTTCCGTGGTAATGTCTTCGTCGTCGACAATTTTGGCATCACCCAAAATGGATTCCAATTTGGCGATGCGCTCTTCCACTTGGGCCTGTTCATTTTTGGCTTGATCATATTCAGCGTTTTCACTGAGATCACCGTAGCCCAAAGCTATCTTTATTCTTTCTGCCACCTCTCTACGGGTGACCGTCTTTAGGGTCTCCAGCTCTTCTTGGAGCTTCAATAGACCTTCTTTTGTTAAAAACACTTCTTTTTCAGCCATGTTTCTCTTCCCTTCAAATTATATTCGTCGTATTCGTCTTATTATAAACCGAACTTTCAACTTTGTCAAAGAGCCGGTCAAAGGCTTGTTGCATATCTTCTTTGCTACGTAGTTCTCCCAAGCTCTTTCGAATCTCTGTGGCCCTCTCTCGATGTTTCACATACTTGATGAGATGCTTTTTAAAATCATTGACCGCCCGTCTTTCGCCCTTTTCTTCCAATAAGAGATGAAAATGTCTCCGAACCACTTCTTCCAATGGAGTATCTTCCACATTTTGCCCCATGGCCCTTGCAATTTGAGAAAAAATAAAGGGATTGCCAAGGGCTCCTCTGCCAATGGCAACGCCGTCGATTCTCCCACTTTCTAGCAAGGCGATGGCGTCTTCCGCCTTCTCAATATCTCCATTGCCAATGACGGGTATGGAAAGGCTTTCGCGAATGGCAAAGATCGTTTCCCAGTCAGCTTTCCCACTATAATACATATCTCTTGTTCTTCCATGGACCGTTAGAAAATCCACACCGGCATCTTCCATGGTCTTGGCAATATCGAGAGCTTTGGTGCTGTCTTTAAATCCCAACCGCATCTTGGCACTGACCGGCCGATTGCTGATTTTTTTGCAGGTGCGAATAATGGAATCAATTTTTTCCAAATCTTGCAAAAGAAAGCTCCCGTCTTTATTTTTCACAATTTTTGGCGCCGGGCATCCAAAGTTGATGTCCAACCACAAAAAATCTTGTCTTGGATTTAAGTGGGTTTCTATGGCTTTGACAAAAGCCTCTTCCTCGTGACCAAAAATCTGAATCCCCGTGGGTCCTTCGGTTCGAGAAATGGCCATGGTTTTCTTGTCATCATAGGATAGGGCCTTCACACTGACCATCTCACTGACTGCCAAGGGCAGTCCCAAGGAAAAGGCAATGGTCCGAAAACTCCAATCCGTATATCCTGCCATGGGGGCAAGAAAAACGGGGATGTATTCCTTATCGAAGGGGAGTATTCTTCTCATAGATCGTTTTCAATCCCCATAGGGTTAAGTCGGGTTCATAATATTCAATGGCCTTGGTATGATCTTTCAATACATTGGCCAATCCTCCCGTGGCGATGACAGGAGCATCTTCCATGGAAAGTTCCTCTTTTAAGTGACCCACAATATATTCCATTTCACCAATCAAAGAGAACATAAGACCCGCACGAATGGCATCCACCGTATTGGTGTTTAGAAACTTTGGTGGGATTGTAAGTTCCACCCTTGGGAGTTTGGCGGTTCGCTGAAAAAGTGCCTCCGACGAAATCCCAATGCCGGGAGAAATGATCCCTCCCAAGTATTGCATCTTTTCATTGACCACACAATAGGTGGTGGCCGTTCCCAAGTCGATGATGATCAGAGGTGCTTTATGACGAGTGAGAGCACCCACCGCATTGACAATCCGATCCGCTCCCACTTCTTTGGGATCATCATACAATATGCTAAGCCCCGTCTTCATTCCCGGCCCCACGACCAAGGTTTTTTTACCGATGAGGTGCTCCATGGCTTTTGCCATGGGTTTGGTACAGTTGGGTACCACGGACGATACAATCCCACCTTCGGCAGAAGTCACATCAAAACCTTTTTTTGCAAAAAGTTCTTCTATATAGTATTCCAATTCATCTTCTGTGCGTTTTGCATCGGATGCAATACGTATGGAAACACACAGTTTTTCCCCGTCAAATAACCCCATGACGGTATGGGTATTTCCTATATCAACGGTTAAAATCATATCGTTCCTTTCGTAGGGACATGGCCCCGGTAATGACAGCTCCCACAACGGCTTCGGGCAATCCATGGAAAATGGCAATTCCAAGGAGCGCTCCTTGGGCTTTTGCCGTATCGATTCCCAAGGCCAAACTATAGGGCTTTAAGTAGAAAAGATACATACATCCCACCACCAAGAGAGTGTTGGTCAAACTCCCCAAAAAAGCTGCCGTGCTCGCCGCTCCAAGAAGGGGATTTTTATTGTGGCTGAGCCACCAAAAACCAAGTAAGAAACCCACCATGATTAGAGGCAAGAATATGCTCCAAAAGCTAGGCTCTTGTATGGCTCGGTAGACACTAAAGATAGCGGCACATATCATGGCACCGAAGCCCACATGATAGAAGACACGTTGCCTTTTCTCTCCAAGTCCTTGGAGCAAAGCAAAGATTTCATAGGCTACCAAGGGGAAAAGAATGCGAGGGACCACACTGACCAAGGGATTTTGAAATATAAATGATATGGCGGTGGGACGAACAAAGGCATTTACTAAAGAGTAAATGCCGAAAAACGCGCCTAGGACGAGGCCCATTTTTCTACCGAAGCAAATGGCCGCAATAAGTACGGGAATATGCAAAGTGGTAGCATAAACGGGGCCAACGGGAATAAATCCTAACCGTGTCATTCCTAGAACCAGCATACTGCTGATTAGCACTGCGGATACAACCAGTTTTTTTGTCTTATTCATTTTGACCTTCCTTTAAAATAATTCGAGGGTATCATCCTTATAATCTTCAGGATTGTACTCTTCTTCAAAGAGAGCATCAAACTCTCGTTTGTAAATGGTTTCTCTTTCCATAAGAGCCTCTGCCAATCGAATGAGGGCTTCTTTGTTTTCCTCCAAGAGATGGATAGCTTTCTGATAACAATGGCTGATAATCTCTCGCATCTCTTCATCAATTTGCTTCAAGGTCTCTTCGGAAAATGTTTTGCTATGGCCCAAACTCTTTCCTAAGAAGAGGTGGGATTCATCATCTGTGTAATTGAGCGTGCCTAGGGTCTTACTCATACCGTACTTGGCCACCATGGCATGGGCCAGCTTGGTGGCTCGTTCAATATCGTTGGATGCCCCGGTGGAAATATCTCCCAACATCAAATCTTCCGCAGCACGCCCCCCTAAGAGAACCACAATTTCACCCAAAATTTTCTCTTTGGTATGATAGTTGAGCTCCTCTTCGGGAACCATGTAGGTAAATCCTCCAGCCCGTCCCCGTGGCACAATGGTCACCATATGAACGGGATCACTCCCCTTGGTAAATCTGGAAACGATGGCGTGACCAGCTTCGTGGAAACTCACAAGCCTTTTCTCCTCTGGAGTGATGAGCGTACTGGTCTTTTCCGGACCAGCAATCACCTTGATGCTCGCCTCCTCTATGGAGGTTCTTTGAATGACTTTGGCGTTTTGTCTGGCACTCAAGATCGCTGCTTCATTGACTAGATTTTCCAAATCGGCCGGGGTAAACCCAGGGGTTCTCTTGGCAATTTGTTTCAAATCCACATCCTCTGCCAAGGGTTTATCCTTGGTATGAATTTTTAAAATTTCATATCGACCACGGACATCGGGAAGTCCAATGGAGATGGTGCGGTCAAAACGTCCAGGACGAAGCAAAGCGTCATCCAATATGTCGGGGCGGTTGGTGGCAGCCATCATGATGATTCCTTCATTTTTTTCGAAACCATCCATTTCCACCAAGAGCTGGTTTAAGGTTTGCTCTCTTTCATCATGGCCTCCTCCGAGACCAGAACCTCTCTTCCGACCCACCGCATCAATTTCATCAATGAAGATGATACAGGGCGACTCTTTCTTGGCCCGTTTGAAAAGATCTCGTACCCGGCTTGCTCCAACTCCTACAAACATTTCCAAAAACTCACTTCCGGAAATGGTAAAGAAAGGTACGCCGGCTTCTCCCGCCACGGCCTTTGAGATGTAGGTCTTTCCCGTTCCCGGAGGTCCCACCAATAGGACACCCTTGGGAATTCTCGCACCGATGGCCGTAAACTTGGCAGGGTTTTTTAAGAAATCCACAATTTCGTATAATTCTGTTTTTTCTTCTTCCAAACCGGCCACGTCCCGGAAAGTAATCACATCTCCCACAGCCTGAAAACGCTTAGCCTTATTCTTGGTAAATTCCTCGGCCTCTCTTGATTGGGTGCGGCCCACCTTGGTGAGGGTATTCATCATGAAGAAAAATAGACCCAGCATCAAAACATAGGGAAGAATGGTCTTCAAAAATCCCCCTTCATTGGTGCTTTTCGTTTGCAACTCTATTTCGCCGGATTCCACCCTCGCCAATAAATACTTGGTATAAAATGTATCTTGCATCAGAGGAGAAACGATGAAGCGAAACCGCTGACCATCCAAATCTTCCAACATAATCCTCTCGCCGTCCAAAGTGACACTTTTCACCTGACCACTTTCAATCATGGCAATTCCTTGGGTGGTGGTAATATTCTCCGACCCATCCAATCGTCCGGAAAAACGAAACAATCCGAATAGAATTGCCAAGACCAATATCCAATAGATCCAAATACTTTTTTTCATATTCATCTACTTATATATTTCCTCCTTCAGACTTGCCACATAGGGCAAGTTTCTATAGGACTCGCTATAATCCAGTCCATATCCCACAATGAAATCATTGGGTACCTCATATCCCACATAACGGATTTTAACATCACAGGTTCTGGCTTCTTTTTTGTCCAAAAACGCCGCAATCTCCACCGAGTTTGCTCCCCTCCGTGAAAGACTATCCATCAAATAATTGAGTGTAGTTCCCGTATCTACAATATCTTCCACAATGAGCACATCTCGACCTTCCACACTAAAATCCAAATCCTTTAAAATACGAACCTCTCCGGTCGTGGCCGAATGGGTGCCATAACTTGAAACGGACATGAAGTCCATGAGAATGGGCAGATTGATTACACGAATTAAATCGGAAAGAAAAATGACAGACCCTTTTAAAATACCAATCACCATCAAATCTCGATCCATATAATCCTTTGTAATTCGAATCCCCATTTCTGCGACTCTCTTTTTTATATCTTCTTCAGAATATAAAACTTCTTTGATTGCCTGATTCATTGCTCCTCCTTAATGTACAGAATATCCTTTGTATCGGCGGTGGGTCTAGCCCAATCGGCCACACCAACACCCTCCACAAAAAATATGCCCTGGTTTGATTCCAATACTCTAAGATACTTTCTCAAAAACTTGGGAATTTTTTTATCCATAAATATCCGCGTCAGTTTCCTATTACACCCATTATATTGTATCACATCTCCCGATTTTCTATGTCGAAGGGTATATTGATGGGTCACAGCTTTGGCATCCACTACGGCCACCACCCTATATCCCGCTTCCTCTTTCTTTGCGTCCACATGATAGGCAGTGGGTTTTTGTATATCATCCTTTAGAAAAATAAGCCTATCATAGCTTTTGATGACCCGGACATCGGAAAAGGAAATCCATTTTTCTTCCCGTGCCTCCAACAAGTCATCAATGGCTTGGAGATGATACGAATACACGTCCTCTCTAGAACCTCGAAGGCGATCGATGATTCCCATATAGAGGTGGGCTCTTTCCCTCGGAAAATATTCTAACATACTCGGGATGGGAATTTCCAGACCGTAGTCGGTCGTGGAAAATCTATCCAAAAATCCATCCACCCAATCCTCGACCATCCTGCGAACTCTCTTCATATTGGAAAGATACACCTTCCAATGTTGATATAATTGAGGATCCAAGGCTTCCAAAACCGGTAGAACCTCCTGTCGAATCCGTGATCTTTGATATTGGGAATCAAAATTGCTCTGATCTGTGCAGTAGGCAATTCCGTGGCTGGTAAGATAGGTCAAAATTTCTTCCTTTGTTGTCGAAAGAAGAGGGCGGAACAATTTCCCCTTTCTCCATTGCAATCCGGCCACTCCATGAAGTCCCGCTCCTCTTGCAAAATTCATAAGAACCGTCTCCATATCATCATCCAAATGATGGGCCGTACAAATGGTATCTATCTCCCTTTTCTTTGCTTCCTCAAAGAAAATCTCATAGCGTTGGATTCTTCCTTCTTCCTCTATCCCCCGGCGGCTCTTCTCTGCCAACTGGGTGATATCCCTTCGGTGGACGATGAGTTCCAAACCCCTTTTTTGGGCATAGGAACGGACAAACGCCTCTTCCTCATCGGCCTCTTTTCTAAGACCATGGTGAAGATGCACCAAAAGAAGTTCCAATGGAATCTCTTCTCTGAGTTGGAGAAGCATCTCCGTCAAAAAGATAGAATCGCCCCCACCGGAACACCCAATCAGTACCTTTCCGCCTTCAGAAAGTACCGCATCATCTTTAAGTATAGAAAGAATCTTTTTCTTGATCATAAAACAAAAACCGGATAGAATCCGGCCCTCAATTGTTTAGCGCTTTGTACGAGATGAATTGCGTCTTCTGGAATTCCTCTGATTGATACTTTGTATCTTCTCGTTGGATTCCTTGATAAACTTCGCCATTTTATCTTCAAAGCTCTGTTCTCCTCGCTCCAAGGTTGCAGCCGACTGAAACACCTGTGGTTTCTTGGGTCGGTCTTCTCCCTCGGTCATCGCTTTTAACGACAATGCAATCTTCTTATCTTTCGCTTCGATTACCTTGAAACGCAGACTTTGATTTTTCTGCACGTAGGAACTAATATCCTCCACATAGTCATTGGAAAGCTCAGAAATATGACACAGAGCCGTAACTCCATCCTCCAACTCCACAAAACAACCAAAAGGGACGATACTCGTCACCTTTCCCTCAACAACGTCTCCGGTTTTCAACGCCATGAATATCCTCCTTAAAAACTCTATACCTCAGTATAGTATATGACCGGCTACTTGTCAACATCTTTGTTCTGTTCTTTTAGCAAAGATAAAAAAGCTTCCATTTTCTTTTCATATCCCATGGGCTTGGATTGATAAAACTTCATGTCCTTGATGGCATCTGGAAGATATTGCTGTGCCACGTAGCCCTTCTTCTCGTTATGGGGATAGAGATACCCCCCGCGTCCCATTTTTTCAGCTCCACGGAAATGGGTGTCCTGTAAATGGAGAGGAACCTCCAAACCGCCCCGCTCTCTCACAAAGGCCATGGCCCTATCAATCGCCACATAGGAAGCGTTGCTCTTTGGAGCACTGGCCAGATACACGGCACATTGGGAGAGATTGATTCGAACCTCGGGCATCCCCAACACCGTCGCCGCATAGAAGGTGGAACTTGCCAAGGAAAGAGCCATGGGATCGGCATTTCCCACATCCTCCGACGCAAAGATAAGCATTCTTCGTGCGATGAAAAGCGGATCTTCTCCTGCCACCAGCATCTTGGCCAAATAAAATATGGTGGCGTCCACATCACTGCCTCTCATGGACTTTATGAAGGCGGAAATGGTATTATAGTGCTCCTCATCGTTGTCATAGTTTAAAGCAGCTTGCATGAAATTATCCCGGACATTTTCCACGGTCATGTGGATAGAATTTCCTTCACGAGCGCGAAGAGCCGACACCTCAAAACTATTGATACAGCGTCTTGCATCTCCCCCCGACCGAGAAATGAGAAATTCCTTGGCCTCTGGATCTATTTCAATCTCCACTCCATGCTCTTTGCTATAGAGATCCACACATCGCTCCAGCAATTCTTCCAATGCATCATGATGGAGAGGCTTTACCTCTACCAAAATCATCCGTGAAAGAAGGGCCTTGTTGACACTAAAAAATGGATTTTCCGTGGTTGCTCCGAGAAGGACCAACTCTCCCTCTTCCACATAGGGCAAGAGAAAATCCTGCTGACTCTTAGAAAAGCGATGAATTTCATCAATGAAAAGAACCGACCGTCCCCGATTCATCCGGAGATGTTCTCTGGCACTTTCCACCACCTCTCGCAAATCCTTGACCCCAGCTGCAACGGCACTGACCTTAAAAAAATTCATATTACAAGATTTGCTGATGAGTTGAGCAAGGGTTGTCTTTCCCGTACCCGGTGGCCCATATAAAATCATGGATGGAAGTGTATTGGAAGAAAGGGCCTTATCAATGAGCCCTCCCTTTCGCAAGAGCTCTTCCTGTCCCAACACTTCCCCAAAGGTCTTTGGACGAAGGCGTTGGGCCAAGGGAGCGTGCTCTTCCTGTTGTTCCAAACGTCGATATTCAAATAAATCCATGGTATCATCCTTTCTACGCTCATTATATCATAGAGTGATGTTCTTGAATAGAGAGGCCATATATAAAATATCTATAAATTATTTTTAAATTTTATTAAATTTTCATAAAATATGTTTATTTTATCTAAAATGTGGTATAATTAACATAAGAGAAAGGAGCGAATCATGAAAATCAATAGTTTTGCATGCCCCTATTGTAATGGAGCAATGGATATCACTGAAATTCAATGTACTCATTGTCACACTACCATTCGCGGCCATTTTGAAAGAAACGCCTTCAATCGGCTATCGGAAAAAGAATTGGAGTTGGCCTATCGTTTTATCGAACATGGCGGAAACCTTAAAGAATTGGAAAAAGTCTATAACATAAGCTATCCCACATTAAAAAATCGAATCAATGCCCTCATCGAAAGTCTTACTGGAAAGACTGTAGAAAATACCTATGATCCTTTGGAAACTCTCGATCTTTTGGAAAGTGGAGATTTGAATGTGGAGGAAGCTTTGAAACGTTTAAAAGGAGAATAGTATGTCTAGGGAAAAAGAAAGAATCTTAGAACTCTTGGAGAAAGGAAAAATCACTAGCGACGAAGCTCTCAAACTTCTTGACGCCATTGGAGCCTCTGGTCCCAAGGAATCCAAAGAAACCATCGGAAATAGTATCTCCGATATTATCAAAAACTCCATTTCCTTTGCCTTGAAAAAAACCGGCGAAGTCATCGATGTTGCCACCAACTCTGGTGACAAGAATATGTATAAGCAAGACATTGACCAACCCGAAGACTTTCAAACCATGGAAATCAATTTGTCCGCCGGGGACATCACAGTGGTTCCCTCCGAGGGAAACACCATCGAAGTCTTTGCCAAATCCAATGCTAGTTTGACAGAGGAAGAAGTTGAAAATCTGCTGAGATTGGATCGAGAGGCGGGACATTTGAAAGTCAGTTCCAAGAAAATCAAACGAAATACATCGAAAAGCTATGGGCCCGTCAATATCAACATCAATAATTCCAACTCCATGGATATCATCGTAAAAATCCCCGAGTCCCTCACCTTGCAGAAGACGACCATCAACACCTCCTATGGAGATGTGGAAGTTCGAGGAAATAGGATAGAAAACCTGCAAATCAACAGCTCCTATGGAGATATTGAGGTGAAGGGAACCACGGGAATCAAGTTGAATATCAATACCTCCTATGGAGATATCACCATGGGTTTTGTCAACTTTAAAACCATCTACGGCAATACGTCCATGGGAGATGCGGATCTCATCAACGTCAAGGGAGAACCTGAAAAAATCTCTCTCTCCTCTTCCATGGGAGATATCTTGGCCGACCTCAGTGCCACAGAGACCAATCAGGAAGTCTTTGCCAACTACAAACCCTTTGTAGGCAGTGCTAAATTTACACCAAGATTTCGCGTCTTTGGAGATGGAAAACACGGAAGAAAAGCCCACTATAATAAACGTCATGAGGTGACCACCGATGTGATTTGTAGCACATCCATGGGCGATGTCACCATCAAATAAAAGAACCCTAAAATTAAAAAAGGAACAGAGAATGGACCGACCCCAAAAGTTGGGCCAAACTCTGTTCTTTTTTTGAATGAAGAGCGATCTACTCTTCGGTCTTTATTTTTCTATGAACATAGACGGTGATAAGAAGTAGGCTCACGATAGAAATCGTGGAATTAAGAAGCGAGTTCCATTCCATGGGGAGGGGACTCACCCATCTCACGAGGCTTACAAAGATTAATAATACCACTCCAACTTTCACACAACATTTCCCACATAGGATATTGGCTCTTCTCCAATTTTCCTTGCTTTTCATCGTAACAGTCGTCCTTATCCCTGATCTATTTTGTATTTCACCTTGGGCAATCTTCTTCCACCATGGAAAGGAAATCACCATGAGAACCGGTAAGATATAATCCATCACTAGAAAAAAATATTTCATAGAAAACCTCCAAAAACTCCAACCTTTTTTCGTTTAAAGTTCTATTTCATCCATCAATTCTTTCAAGGCTTGAAACTCTTCCTTAGTGAGACTGATGCCTTTTCCCATACGACTGTGATCTGGACTCCAATTGCGGATATCAATTTTCCCCTCGGAGCCGTTCCAGCTGACCATGTTAATTTCCTTGGTCCATCCATTTTTGGAAGTGAAAAATACTCCCATTTCTTCTAAAATTTCATAACTAAATTCTGCCACTATTTCTCTCCTTTGATGACTTCGATTGCTTTTTGTAATTGATTGTCTTGATCCAATACGTCGGGACCAATTTGCTTCACATCGTCGTTTAATTCCACCTTGATATCGGGTTCAATGCCCTTCTTATGAATATTTCTATCCTTGGGCGTAAAATATTCACTGACGGTAATTTTGAGCGCCTGTTTGTCGGGAAGATCAAAAATTCTCTGAACAATTCCCTTACCAAAAGTTGTGGTTCCAATGATTTTGGCTCTCTTTCGATCCTGCAAAGCTCCACTGACAATCTCACTGGCGCTGGCCGTTCCTTCGTTGACAAGTACCACAAGGGGAATCTCCTCCTTGGCATTGTCCGAATAATAGTAATCCTTTTCTCCATTTTTGTACTTGGTATAGACGATGACGCCCTTGTCCAAGAACAAATCGGCCACATCGGCACACACATTCAGTAAACCTCCGGGATTTCCACGTAGATCCAAGATCAAACGCTCCATTCCCTCTTTTTTCAGTCGCTTATAAACGGCCACAAAATCCTTATAGGTCGGTTGGTCAAATTCACTGATGGAAATATATCCCAACCCCTTTTCCAACATTCTTCCGTCCACCGTTTCTAGCTTGATGATTTCCCTCTTGATGACAAAATCCAAAATGTCGTTGGATTCTTTCCCCTTGCGGAGAATGGTCAATTGAACTTCTTTGCCCTCTTCACCACGCATTTTGTGTACCGCATCTTGCATCTGATCTGCGGTAAATTCCACACCATCGACTTTGAGAATTTTATCTCCGGTCTTGATACCTGCCTTGAAGGCGGGGGTATCTTTGATGGGTGCTACCACTGTAATCATGCCATCATCACCGGGGGTGACGATGATACCGACACCGCAGTATTTCCCTTCCGTGCTTTGGTAAAAATCCTTATATTCTTCCGCCGTCATAAAGACCGTATAGGGATCTTTCAAACTCTGTGCCACCCCGCGGAGAACACCTTCATTGAGAAGATCATTGTCCACATCCTTATAATAATCTCCATGGATTCGTTTGACCATGACCTCCAAGGTACGCATGGTCTTCTTATCGAGAAACTCTGTTTCTTTTTCTTTGGTGGCGGTTTTACCATCTCCCTTTTTCTCTTCGGGAGTTTTCTTTGCAATGGCATCGTGTTTCAAGGGGTTGGTACTCTCTCCTGCATTTTTTCCAATACTATAACTATAAAAGTTGGTTCCTATGAGGAGCAAAGCCAACAACACGATGACCCAAGTTCTTCTTTTCATATTATTTCACCCACTTTACTGGATTTGTAACTTTTCCGTTCTGACGAACTTCAAAGTGTAAGTGAGGCCCGGTGGATGCACCGGTGCTACCAATGTATCCAATAACCTGACCTTTCGCTACTGTTTGCCCCACTTGACAGCCAATTTTACTCATATGGGCATAGGCTGTGGAAACGCCATTTCCGTGGGACACAACCACAATTTGTCCATAACTTCCCATCCATTGCGCCACGGTCACCTTGCCACCTTCTGCAGCATGGATCGGTGTACCCATGGGAGCTGGAATATCAATGCCCAAGTGAAATTCTCTTCGTTTTGTAAATGGATTGAGCCGATATCCAAAGCCCGAGGATATCCTGTGATGATTTGGCAGAGGCCAACCCAATCGTCCACCCGTATAGGGGCCTTCCCGTTGGTCTGTGGCCGCCACCAAAGAATCCAAGTATCGGGCATCTCTTTGTTGTTGTTCAATCTCACGTTCCATAAGCTTGACATCTTGCTGGAGTTTGGCCATATATTGGGCTTTTTCGTTGCGGACCTGTTCGAGTGCCGCCTTGGCATCTTCCACCTCTTCTTTGATGGTAACCAAGTGGTTTTTCTCCTCTTCCAAAGACTGTTTCTGTCCTTCCAAATTCTGTTTTTCCTTGCCAATAAAGGCGATGAGTTCCTTGTCCTGCTTCAGTAGCATCTGATACATTCTACGATTGGATAGAAACTCATGGACATTTTTGGATTTGAGAAGCACAGAAATATATTTTGCGTTTCCGCTCATGTACATGGAACGAATTCTCTCTCCCAGCAATTTCTCCTTGGAAGCGATCCGTCGCTCCGTCTTTTCAATGGAACGAATCATCCCTTCAATGGAACCATTGACCTGTGCAATCTCTTGATTGTATTCATCAATGATGGCATCTTGGCCTCGAATTTTGGCATCCAACATGATAATCTGGCTTTGCTCTGCTTCCATTTTCTTCTTATCATCTTGAATGGCCGATTTATTAGCCTTGATCTTTTCTTCAATTTGCTTTTTCTTTTTCTGATACTCTTCTTGACTGATGGCGCCAATCTCCGTCACACATATTCCCAGAAGCAACCATACCACAAGAAGAAGAGCTATGTTCCGTTTCATATCACACCTTCAAAAATTTCTTCAGAGAAATCAAGCTTCCCAAGGCTCCAATTCCCACTCCCAGCGTTAAAAAGATAATGGTCATATCTAAATAGAGAGATTGGGGTGCCACGAAGGCCGACCGTAAAAATTCACTCAAATTGGCACTGGCCACCGTATAGAAGTAATAATATCCTCCATACATAAGGGCCGAGGCCACAAAGGCAGCGATAAGTCCCAAGACAATTCCTTCAATGAAGAAGGGACCTTTGATGTATCCATTGGTGGCTCCCACCCATTTCATGATGGAAATCTCAGCACGACGGGAATTGACCGCCAATTTAATCGTGTTGGAAATAAGAAAGATGGAAATGAAGGTTAAAAAGATGACCATGGCCAATCCACCAATCTTAATATAGCTGGAAATGGCCAGCATCTGCTCGATTTCGGTGGCAAAGAATTGAGTTTCCATAACCCCCTTCATGCCCCGAATTTTTTCCTCTACAATACGAGAATTACTAATATCATATACTCGTACAATAAACATATTGGGCAAGGGATTGTGCTCGTCATATCCATCAAGGATGTATGCATCCTCTCCAAAGCTTGCTTTCATTTCTTTCAGTCCCTGATCCTTGGACTTAAAATGAATACTCTTGATTCCGCCAATGGCTTCAATTTCTTTACCCAAGGACTTAATATCCTCCACCGACAAATCCAAATCCAAATATACATCAATTTGGTCTATGGTCTTATTGGTATCCACCGCAACCTTATTGATTGAAAGCACGAGAACCAGTACGATTCCGAGAATGATCAATACAATGGAGATGGAAAGCACGCTCACAAAACTCATGGAGCGGTTCCTAGAAAGACCTTGAAACCCTTGCTTAAATATGTTGGTCAGAATTCTCAGGTTCATCTTCCTCCACCTCCCCCGTATCTTTGATCAGCTTTCCGTGATCCAATAGAATAATCCGTCTTGGCAAAATCTTGACAATATCCTTGGCGTGGGTGGCCATGAGAATGGTCGTGCCACGATTGTTGATATCCTCCAAAAGTTGCATAATCTCCAAAGAAGTTTCCATATCCAAATTCCCCGTGGGCTCATCGGCAATGAGAACCGGCGGTTCATTGATGATGGCACGGGCAATGGCGACTCTTTGCTTTTCTCCACCGGAAAGTTCCCGGGGAAAATTTTTCGCCTTATCGGTCAGTCCTACGAGACTCAAAATAATGGGTACCCGTCGACGGATTTCCTTATTTTTAACACCGAGAATTTCCAATGCAAAGGCCACATTTTCATAGACGGTTTTGTTCTCCAAAATCCGGAAATCTTGAAACACGGTACCGATATATCTACGAATGTAGGGCTTCCTTCGTTCAGAAACTTTTGTAATATCAATTCCATTTAAAAAAATCTTTCCCGAGGTGGGCTCAATCTCCTTCAACAGCAAACGGGTCACCGTTGACTTCCCGGCACCAGAATGCCCCATGAGATAGACAAACTCCCCCTTACCGATGGAAAGATCCACATGATGGAGAGCGGCCTTGCCCTCCTCGTATTCTTTTACGATATCTTTTAAAACAATCATATTGGTTATCTCCTTTTAAGCTAACTTATTATAACCTAAATGCTCTTTTTTTTCAAATTTTACCCCTTGAGAGCCATGGCTTCCATGGTGTATACTAGAGGTAGAGGTGATACTATGAAAAAGAAAGAACTGCGAAAAAAAATCCTTCACATGCGAGATCATATGGACCATGATGCCCGCTATCAAAATGACGAGAAAATTTTATTGCAACTACTTAATATGAAAGAATACCGCGATGCACAGACTCTCATGATTTTTGTGAGCTATAAATCTGAAGTAGACACCCATTGTCTCATCACCGAATCCTTGCGTCGTGGAAAACGGATCCTCATCCCCATTGTAAACAACTATGACAACACCCTTCTTTTGAGCCAGATTCAGAACATGGGCGAATTAGAAAAAGGAAGCTATGGAATTTTAGAACCCAAACCCGAATATGTACGCATACGGGAACCCAAATGTGTGGACTTTTGCTTGGTCCCCGGAGCCGTATTTGACAAAAACGGCTATCGAATTGGCTATGGCGGAGGATACTATGACAAACTCCTTCCCCTCTTTCGTCCCGACACCTTAAAAATCGGGGTGGCCTATGACTTCCAAAAAGTAGATACAGTGCCCACGGAGCCCCATGATCAAAAACTCGATGCACTCATCACAGAAAAAGAAGTCTATTGGTTTTCTTGTAAATCTTAAATAGCTGGTGTATAATGTACAAGGACTTACACCCGAAAACAAAGGAAGGATGGTATTATGTCAAGATTTATCGGAACAGTTGTGCGAGGTATTCGTACCAAAATCATTAAGGAAGGTGACCCCCTATCGGATATCGTATTGGAATCCGTCATGGATGCGATCACCAGTGAAAACATTGCCCTTCGCGACAGGGACATCATCGGCGTCACCGAAGCCGTGTTGGCCAGATCACAGGGCAACTATGCAACAACAGAAGAAATCGGAAAAGACATCGAGAAAAAGTTTGGAAAAGATCATATTGGAGTGATTTTCCCCATACTCAGTAGAAACCGTTTTGCCAATTGTTTGAAGGGAATTGCAAAGGGAGCAAAGAAAATTACATTGATGCTCTCCTATCCAGCCGACGAGGTGGGAAACCATCTTCTCACACTGGAACAATTAGACAAAGAACAAATCAATCCCTACAACTATACCCTCACCGAAAAAGAATACAGGGAAACATTTGGAATGAACTACCACCCCTTCACCCATGTGGATTACGTGGAATATTATAGAGAAATTATCGAAGGAGAAGGAACGGAATGTGAAATCATCCTCTCCAATGATCCCCTCGAAATTTTGAACTACACCAAGAAAGTTCTCGCCTGTGATATTCATAGCAGAAAAAGAACGAAAAAACTCCTTTCTGAAAAAGGATGCACCGTCTACTCCATCGACGAAGTATTGGCCGAACCCATCGGCGACAGCGGTTGGAATGAAGAATACGGACTTTTGGGAGCAAACCGCTCCACAGAAGACAGCGTCAAGCTATTCCCTAGAGATTCCTTCGCCTTTGCCAAAGAGCTACAAGAAAAATTCCAACAAAGAACGGGCAAGCAAATCGAAGTTCTCATCTATGGCGATGGAGCCTTTAAAGATTCCATCGGACAAATTTGGGAATTAGCCGACCCAGTGGTAAGCCCCGGCTATACCGATGGATTGGTGGGACAGCCCAACGAATTAAAACTCAAATACTTGGCCGACAACGACTACAGTGATTTGGAAGGAGAAGAACTCCGTTCTGCCATCATTGAGCAAATTAAAAACAAACCGGAACAAGTACAGGAAGAAAATGCTCGTCTAGGAACCACACCGAGAAAACTCACAGACCTCATCGGAAGTCTATGCGATCTCACCAGCGGTTCTGGTGACAAAGGAACCCCCATCATACTCATTCAAGGGTACTTTGACAATTACGCTTGTGAATAAAGGATGAAAATCATCTGTCATAACAAAAAAGATGGAAATATCCATCTTTTTTTGTTGCCCAAAAGGGATCTTCTCTCTTCTATTATAGGTAGGTTTTTCTATGCCATAGATAAATCCATAGAAACAAAACCACGGAAAGCCCTAGCTGTATCCATTGGTGGGGCAACACCGCCATGTTTACCGGAAGGGGACGTAGTGTTCCAAAAATGAGAGGATACTCTCCCACGAACCTTCCCCAAGGACCATATTCCATCAGCCCATAGGCCAAAAACACTGCAATGGTCATGATTTTGTTTTTCAACAACATCATGAGCACTTGCGAAAGCAACAAACAAAAATTTAGAGTAATCATAATGGAAACAAAATTTGGAAGAAACTCCAATTGAAAGGGTGCAACCTCCGACTGGGTTCTTTCGAGAAAATGAAGTACCCCCTCATTGATCTGACCCAATGCAACAAATAAGAGAACCATTACAACAACTCCCGTGACAAATAGCAACTTTCCATAGCGAAAAGTCCAAATCTCATTGGGACGAAGAGGCAACGTTCGGATATAGGAAATACTCTTTTCTCTATAATTTTCCTCGAACATGGAAGTGGCAAGAATCGCCACAAAAAACCCCCAAATCAAATGAAAAAATTGATGCATATCTCCACTGACTTTTAAAATCTCCGTCCGCGCATTGACCTGTGCATGATAAAAGATCCCCTTATACAATAGGAATATTGAAATTCCTAGAAACAGTACCATGGGAAAGAAAATGAGCTTGCCGTCGGTTTTTAAACTCCATCTACCCATGATGCACCTTCAAATAATATTCCCACAAGTCTTCCAAGGTGGGTGTCACTTCTCTAAATGAAGTGGGCACTGGCAGATTTTCTCCAATGGCAAAACGACGAATCCTGCCTTCCACCGTGTTTTTTGACTTGACCACCACCGCTTGACGAAAAAGCGCTTCTTCCTCTGGAGTCATCTCTTCTCCCACCCATTCATAGAGATGCCCATCTAGAGAATGGCGGAAATGACGAAAGCTACCATCAAAAGTCATTCTCCCGTTGGAAAGCATCAGGACTTGATTGGCCAAAATATCCATATCATCTAAAATATGGGTGGAAATGAGAACAATTTTTCCCTCGAAAAGCTCTCCAATGATTTCATAAAATCTCGTTCTTTCCTTTGGATCCACCCCTGCCGTAGGTTCATCTAATATGACGACCTCCGGATTACCTATGAGAGCCGTGGCAATGCCAATCCTTCTCTGGGTTCCCAAAGAACAATCCTTAAATTTTTTATTGAGAAAACGCTCCACATTGGTTCTTCTTGCGACTCTTTGAATCTCATCCTTACAATTTCCTTGGGAGATTCCCTTGGCACGGGCTACAAATTCAAGGACGTCCTTCACTTTAAGAGAGGGATAAATGGAAAACTCCTGTGGAAGATAGGAAAACTTTTTCCTACGCAAACCATCATCCAATTCCTTCCCATCCATAAAGATTTTATTCTTTGTAGGAATGGAACCCGTGAGAATTTTCATCAATGTGGACTTCCCACTTCCATTCTCCCCTATCAACAGGGTCACCCCTTCTTCCAAATCAAATGCAAGATTGTGCAAAACCTTTTCTTTCTTTGAGTATCCATAACTCAAATTTTGAATTGATAACATATTTACCTCACTTTCTTATGTCTTCAGGAGTACCCACATCGTAGATGGCATAGTCATCATATAAAATGCCATAGCCATATACCCCATAGTTCCCATAAATAATAAATAGCTTCCTCGGTGCCGAACTTGGCGGAGCCTCATGTTCTGCCGTGAGGGCATTTAACACCTCGGTTCGCATAAATTCTTCATACAATCCATCATAATCCTTAATCTGGTCATATTTCATCCTATAAATAATCGTCCCATCCTTTTCATATTGGGTCAGATACCCAGAGAAGATAGAACACGTCACAGCTTCTCCTTGGGCAGCATACACACCCTTTCCCACTTCCCTTATCTCTAAATTGGAGATGAGCGTATTGTGGGAATGCAAAATTAAATTGTAGTGCTTTTTAGACAGGTCTCCATCGCTCAATGGTAAAAAGGCAAATCGTGCAGGCAAAGCAGAAGACAACCGTGTAGAAAAAATATTAAGAGAACTCAAATCTGAAATATAATAAATGCGACCATGATAGGACACATCCAAAGTCATCCTCTCCCGATCTTCCCCCACATTTAGTATGAGATAATCGCCCTCTCGGCGAAAATAGTGATCCGAACCATTGACCAAACACTCCTCCACAACAAAGGCCTTATCTAAACGAAGAATCACTTCCTCCGATAGGGGCGTCAATTCCATTTGACAATCTACCCTCATCTTCTCCCCCAAATGAATCTCTCCGGAATAGGATGAAACCGTGGCTGTAACGCCCTCCCCGGCGGTGTAGAGTTTTTGCACCGTATGGTATGAAACGGGATGAAGACGAGTCCAAAGAACAACAGAACCCACCTCTAAGAAAAGGGTCACCATTACGAAGAAAAGAGCCGCCCTTTTGAACTTGGTCTTTAAAAACCAAAGAAACAGGATCACCAAAACCAATCCAATCAATACATAGGCAAACTTGGAAAGAAAATAAGCGTCCAAACGAGCACCCGTATAATCCAAATCAATCCCTCGCACAAAGGGCTTTTGCATACTCAAAAAACTCTCCACAATATGGTTTTCTCCTCGTAGAAAAGGTACTTTGGAAAAGAAATATTCATTGAGAAACGTGCAAAGAATCGTAACGGGAACAGCCAATACATAGGTAAAGGCACTCCGAATAAAATATGCAAAGAAAAATGCCATGGCGTGGGTAGATAAAATAATATTGCACCAACGAATAACCATATAAAAATAGGCATAGAAATTAAACATCGCACCCGTACTTTCCATAAGAGAGCGGAGAATACCAAAAGCAAGTGGAATACAAAGCAAAAGCAAAGAAGAAAGCAAAATAGCCAGCATCTTACTAACCAGTATGGTGGCTGGACTGAAAAAACATATACTCTCAAGCTCCGATTCCTGTCGCATAAGATAAATGGCCATACAAAAAATAACGGCCATAATCACCACTTCCACATATTGATATAAATCAAACTCAATCACATAATTCATAAAAACAAAATCATTGTGACGCATGATAAACATCATGGAAAGAAAACTCACGAGGATGAGAGCATAGCCCATCCAATAAAACCCACTCTTTAAAATTCGTTTCCAATGAAACCCTAACAAGCGAAACATACTACCTCCTCAATAAACTACTCCCCATAAAATCCTCCATAATCCATAAGCAGATACTCATCCATACGTAAAGGATATCCATAGGTTTCATAGTCTACGTGCATCATAAAAACCTTACTACAAGGGAAATCTTCTCCCTCTTCCCTTTCATTGGTTAGCCCATTATAAACTCCGTGTTGAAACCCCCTCTCATAGATCGCTTCATAATCGGTCAAGCCATTATACTTCATCCGAATGATGGTATGACCATTGGAGCGTTCCTCTACAAAATATCCAGAAAACAAAGCCACACTGATGGACTCTCCCGTGAGATGATATTGATTTTTCTCACCGCCCTCTACCTGTAGATTGGAAACCACCGTATTGTGACTCAAAACCGAAAGATCAAACTGCTTCTTGGTCATATCCCCATCCATCAAGGGCAAAAAAGCAAAACGGGGTGGCAGAGCCGAAGCCCATCTGGTGGTGAAAATATCAATACAGTGAATCCTACTCATATAATAGACTCGGCCTTCGTACTCCAGAGTAAGAACCATCTCCTTTCCAACTTCACCAACAGACACCGTGAAGAAATCCCCCATCCTCTCATAGAAAACCTCCACTCCATTGAGAATGACCCTATCTAAAACAAAGGATTGATCCAGTATGTAGTGGGGAGGTTGCCCTCCCCACTAATATCAATTTATTGTACAGAAACTCTTCCTACAACACCATAAGAATCATTGCTTTCGACTCTTGCATAGTGTTTTTGGTCAGGGAACTTAGGAACAAACTGAGGTGAACTGTTCCAATCACCGTTTGAACCTGTCAAAGACACAGAAATCACTTTTTTATCTGGTAAAAGTGTTATATTCCTATATAAGGTGGCAGTCACTGTCTTAGTAGAGCTAGATTTAATAGATACACTTAAGATGGTGCTTTCAGCTGTGAGGTCCCATAGATATCCTTCATCCTCTCCATCCCATGTGCCTCCGCCCATTGGAATCGAATAATCTGCACTTTGATAATCTGTCCGCGGCATGAATCCCATTGCATCAACGGTGGGTATAAGAACACCCAGTACGATGATTGCTACAAGTAGTGTAGCAACAGTATTTTTCTTGAGAGTAAACATAATTCCTCCTTTTAAGATCATTTGTGGAAAACCACTGTTCTTTCATATTCTGTTTTCTAGAATACAATCCCAAATTCTACCACCACTCTTAACACATCTATGTGCTAAGAGCAATATGTCGCCGTTCTTATACCTCTGTGGATTTCTATAAAAAGCCATTTCCAACCTCCCTTTACAGGGTAAGACGATTGGAAGTCTTTGATACTCTCTCACCATCTATATATAGAACGACATACACTCGGTACGTTTTTCCTGGAGTTCCAGAAACTGTTTCAGAAAAACTCAAGCCACCTGTATCATTGACAGACCATGAATCAACTTCTATCCATCCACCGCCATTTTTTCTTTGTAGATAAATGGTTCCTTGGATTGAAGCATTGTTATTTATTGCGTTTACATAGGCTAATATATTTAACTTGCCGTATCTTTCGCTTAAAGTAACATCCAGTTGATCCAGATTTTCCCATCTTAGGTTTAATTCCTGTGTTCGCCTAAATGCAAAAACATTCTCCGGAAGAAAACAAAGGAATAAAACAAGAATTATACAAAGCTTCTTTTTTATTTTATTACCCCCTTCACTTATATAACTAGAAAAATCTACCTAGGGGACATTTTTTTGAAAAATTATTGGATTTATTTTTTTTGTACCGATTCCGCCATTTTCATTAGTTCTTCCATAGAAGCTTCACCATAGACATGACACATTACACCATCTTGTATCCACATAATATATCCTTTGTTTTTTTTCACCCATCGATACGCTTCTTCACCGTACATTTCAAATGTTTCCACATCGGCCCCTCTTGTATCTAAGGCACTTGAAGTACCTTTTATTCTAACAAAGTGAATTCCAATAATTTGATTCTTAATATTTTTATACTCATATACCACTATGAAGTTAGAGTTATTATCTATTGTTTTATACAATTCATATCCATCGGGAATATAGGTTGCTTCCAATTGATCAGGACGTAGAATTTCATATTCATAATCTCCCGATCGCATTCTTTTTTCCCACGCTTCTGAAAAATCAAAATCCGAATAGGTCTCTTTTCGTTCAATGATCCACGAGATAAGACCTCTCTTTCCAAAGGAACCCTCATTCAAAATGCCAGTCATCATCACTCCGAGTACAATAACAAAACAGGCCACTTTGGATAGGGGGGCAAAGGAAGGGAATGGGAGAATCTTCTTTTTGTTCCTGTTTGGGATTGGCTCAATTTGTAGTTCTTCCATTTGAAGTGCTTTTTTTACGGCTTTTTCCATGGATTGGGGGGCAATGGATTTCCCTTCCAAGCCCAGGCTTGTCGCCAATACATATTCAGCGAAGAGAAGTTCTTTTTCTGGATCTTCCAAGGCTGTGATTTGTCGAATTTCCTCCCAGCTATGGGAAAAGCCGTAACGCAAATAGAGGATATGTTCATATTTCCACGGAAGATAGACCATCCTTTTTGCGAGGGTCTCTATTTGACTGTCTCCCAGTTCTATGAAAGAATCTATTCTCTCTGCCAATCTTTCCATATTCTCTTGTTTTAAAGTGTCAAGTAATTTCTTAAAAGATTCTTTCATTGACTTTCTCCTCTATACAGTTTCTGACTTTTTGTATGATTCTTTGATGGCGTTTTTTCATCGCTTCTTCTTTGACTTCCCAAAGGCTAGCCATATCTTTGATGAGCATTTGCTCAAAGAAACGCAAATGGAGCAACATTCTTTCTTCCTTGGAGAGTTGGAGCAAACATTCTTTGGCTTCTGGTAGGTATTCTCTTTCTTCTTCCATGAAACTGATTTCTTCGCCCAAAATATCCACTTCGTATGGTTGGACGATTTTCTGCTGATTGTAAAAATCCATGGTTTCGTTTTTGGCAATGACCATGCAATAGGCATCTCTTTGATTTTCTGGTCGGGATAGGATTTTGTCCATATTTTCAGCGATTTTTATCATTGTGCTTCCAAGAACCTCTTCCGCATCGGGTTGGGATTTTAATATGCGCATCGCCATTCTCAGCACTTTCTTTTCCAATCTCTGGAAGATTCCATCCATGAACTCTTTTTCTTCCGATGAAAGAACTCTATTCTTTTCCATGTGAATTTGTCCTCCCTTTGGGACCGTTTTCTATATGGCGAATATATTCCTTCACTTATATAACTTGAAATTCCTCTTTAGGGGACATGATAGGAATATGTTCCATATTATTTCTTTACTTCATTGCTTGTATTATACATGGTTTATACAAAAAATAAAAGAGGATTCTTGACACGCCGCTCCTCTTTTTCTCTCAAGGTCAAGCATTCTGGCTTTCTAGCATTTCTTTTCAAACAAAAATAGTAGAAATTGTACAATTTCTACTATGTTTGATTTTACTGCATGGTCTATGTTGTATCTAGTGGATGGCAGGTGTGTAAGACTTGAAACACTGCTCCAGTAAGGCTTTGCTTTTTGTGTATGCTTCTTCGGAATCTTCCAAAGCAAGGGACCATTCCACTCCACTTTCTGCCAAGGCAAGAAGGTAGGTGTCTTCTACATAATCTAACACTATTAGTGGTACGGGATGCCGCGGGGTCTTCTCCAGCATCAGAGTATATAGATGACCCGAGGCTCCGTCCGTTGCCTTTTCTTTGGTGAGAGCGTCATAAAAATCGATACGATCTTCTTTTTCTTCCCATTGGATGGCCTCTTTCATTTCTGCGGTCATGGAAAGAGTGAAACTGTGTTCTCCTAAGGTGAAGGTGACCAATTCTCCTTCATAATCTTTTGTCTCTCCATATGCACCAATGATGACGGTCTTATTTTCTCCGTCCCATGTCACTTCCATACCAAAGGCTTCGGCGACAAATCGTAGGGGAACATAGGTTCTCTCATCTTTCACAAAGGGGGGTATGTCCATGAGTTTTTCTTTGCCATTGGCAATAAATTCCACTTTGGATAATTCCATATGAATGGCATCTTCTCCCTTTTCGATGTCAATACTTTGGTCTTCTTGATTCCATTGGACTTCGTATCCAAAGCCTTCGCTTAGTGCACGCAATGGCACCAAAATTCTTTCCTTCTCCACCACATAATTTAAATCACGCATTTCTTTTCCTTGGACAAAGATGAGAATGTCCTGTTCCTGTCCTTCTTCTGCCACGACAATTTGGGTAAAACAAAGTCCCATCATCAGCACGGCAAGTAATATTGATACGCCTTTTTTATACATCATATCCTCCTTATCATTTTTGTTTGCGTTCCGATTTTCGCACCTTTTCCTGTTCTTTTTTTATCCCTACCCCTCACTTATATAACTAGAAAAATCCACTTAGGGGACATAGTCTTCTAATTCTATCCCATGAGGTCCATCTACATATAGTATACATATTGTATCAAAAAAAGCAAGTGTTTTCCTCAATGCTTTACTTGATTTAAATGGCGATTCATGTACAATATATATAAGATTAGAAGGAGGAATTGAAATGATTGATTCAAATTTACGTTTCTTCCTATGGAAGAGAAACAAATCTTGAACCCTTCTTTCCATTGGGTTGATTTTGGCCAGCAATGGGGTGTGGTTTGCCAATACATTCTTAAATATTGCCATGACAAATGCGGCCATAGAAAAGAATCTCCGCGCATTCTTACGGTATTTATTGTATTCTATCCTTGCCATGGCCATTCTAAACTTGGTCCAATACATAAACAACTTAGTGCAAGCCCGGATGATGGAGAATATTTCCAATGATCTTCGTCGGTCCTATTCTTTAAGTTTATATGAGAAGGATTTGCAAGATCCTCTTTTAAGAGATGTGGGTGGTTCCATTTCCAAGTTTACCCAAGACACTTTCTATATTACAGAAAAAGGAATGAATACATATTTTATTTTCATCAATGGTCTGATTTCCATCGCCATGAGTCTTATCGCAGCCGTATGCATCCATTGGTCTTATATCATCATTTTCCCAGTGACCATGGTCATGTCCCTCATTGTGCCAAAAATCTTTTCGCCCAAGTTTCAGAAAGAATCACAAATCCTCGCCGAATATCGTTCCCTTTTTGTGGAACAAATCAAAGATGTGGTTGGTGGGCTATCTATCTTTAAGAGAAACAATGGGTCCCTTGCCTATGGAGGGCATATGACTTCAGCTTCGGAAACTTTGTAAGATCATATGTTTACCTATCGAAAAAAGACAGCATTCTATCAAACAATCATCACTCTCTTTTCTATTTTTTCTCAAGTACTCTATGTGCTTGCTACCCTCATTCTCATTTACAAAGAATATGTGACGGTGGGATCCATTGTCGGCGTGTTGGGTATTTCCCAATCCGTGTATACTTCAATAAACCAAGTCTTTGGATCCATCTCCATCCTCGCTGGAATAACTCCCATTTTCCAACGTCTTTTGCCCAACGGGTTTTTACAAGAAAGGCCTTTTCAAGAAAAAGAAAGTCTCTCCATCGCATCCATTGAACTAAAAGATCTTTCTGTTTCCTATGGAGATAAAAAGATTTTGGAGCATTTTTCCATGGAGTTTGTTGGGGGGAAAAAATATGCTGTCATTGGTTCTTCTGGTTCTGGAAAGAGTACTCTTCTTAAAGTCCTTCTCAAGGAAAAGTCCTTCGACGGTGGAGAGGTCCGTATCAACGGCAGACCCATGGAAGAGATTCCCGCTCATGTGATTTATTCTTCCATTGGCTTTGTGGCCCAAGATCCCTATGTGTTCAATCTTTCCATTCGTGAAAATATCACCCTGGGCGAAGATTTTTCCGAAGAAAAAATCCGAGCCGCCATCCAGCGAGCGGAGCTAGAATCTTTCATTGCGTCTCTACCCAATGGACTTGATACGGTCATTGAACACAATGGAGCCAATATCTCCGGAGGACAAAAGCAGAGAATTGTTTTGGCTCGAGAATATGTGCGGGGTAAGAATTTCCTTTTGATGGACGAGGGAACGGGATCTTTGGATAACAAAACCAAGATGGCCATTGAGCACCACCTCCTCTCCGATCCAGACCTCACCCTCATCTATGTTCTCCATCCAAGAACCAAGGAGGAACTAACCGTCTTTGACCAAGTCATCGAGTTGGGACCACAAAAATAAGGGCCTAGGCCCTTATTTAATTTGTGTATATTCTTGATTCTGGAACACTTCTTCTTCCAATTCGAGGAAGGGAATTTTTCTTTCCTCTTCTTCCACCTTTGCCAAGACGGGTCTTGTCTTGGGATGTTTTGACACAAAGACTGTACAACAATCTTCGTAGGGTAAGATGGAGGTTTCAAAGGTTCCAAACGCTCTTGCCAATTCCACAATTTCGGTTTTGTCGAAGCAAAGCAGGGGGCGCAAAATCATCATATCGGTCACAGGATCGACCACCGACATACCTTCCAAAGTTTGGGATGCCACCTGTCCTAGATTTTCTCCGGTGACAAGGGCCGTCCTATCATCGGCTCGGGCAATGCGTTCTGCCAAGCGAATCATGGATCGTCTTTGCAAGAGGGTGGTGTATGTTTCATCACAATGTTTCCCAATGGCTTCTTGTACCGGGAGCAAGTTTAAGGAATAAAATCTGGCGCTGGTGCCATATTCTGCCACCAATTTGGCCAAGTCTTTGGTCTTTTCCAAGGCTCTTCGACTGGTGAAGGGGTGGCTATGGAAGTGAAGAAAGTCCACATCAAGTCCCCGTTTCATAGCGAGAAGTGCCGCCACAGGAGAATCTATTCCTCCAGAGAGTAGACAAAGAACCCGACCATTGGAGCCCACAGGCATACCTCCCAGTCCCCGTATCCGAGACCCGGACACATAGGCTTTTTGTTTAATATCCACTCGGATAATCCGATCCGGATGATGGACATCCACTTTCACTTGGGGAAATTTCCGTAAAATATGGCCCCCCACCCTCTGGCTAATTTCCGGAGATTGGAAGGGAAAGGATTTATCCGACCGTTTACTTTCCACCTTGAAGGTTTGAAATTCCCGTTCTGAAAGTTCCTCTTCCATGACTTTTTCCGCTGTGGCAAGGATGGCATCCATGTCTTTTGTTGTTTCTCTTTGCAGGGAAATATAGACGATACCAAAGACTTTTTGCAGGCGACGTTTCATCTCCTCCAATTCTTCTCCATAGATCATGATTTTGGATTGGTCTTTTTTCATTTCAAACTCTATGCCCTTTAGCATCTCTCGGATATTTCTTTCCAATTTTGTTTCAAAATACCGACGATTGTCTTTTTTGAGGGCAATCTCCCCATAACTCAAGCTCAAACAGGCTTTACACTCCACGGAATCCTCCCATTCTTTGTTGCAATTCTTCAACGGTGGCTCGAATTTCTCGGGCCGCCCTTCTTATGTCCTCTTCGCTTTGTGTGCTATCAAAGGAAAGGCGGATGGTCCCCATGGCCTCTCGATCGCTCAATCCGATGGCCTGCAAGGTTCTTGACGCCTTATGACCTGTGCTACTGCAAGCGGACTTTGTGTTGACATAAATTTTCTTTTGATCCAGCATATGAACCAGCACTTCCCCCTTGAGGTCTGTAAAAGAAAGACTCAAGATATGGGGGATGCTTTCCGGAAATTGGTTCACTTTCATCCCTTTTAGTTCTTTCAATTCTTCCAAACATATGTTTCGTAGGCTCTCCACATGGGCCAGCTTTTGATCCATGTCTTTGATGCAATGTCGGAGCGCTTCTTCCATGGCAACGATTCCCCCCACATTTTGGGTGCCAGAACGAAGTCCATTCTCTTGCCCACCGCCCAAAATAAGGGGATGGAGATGAAGATTTCGCACATAGAGAAGGCCTGTTCCCTTGAGTCCATGAAATTTATGGGCACTGAGGGCGTATCCATCTACGGCCAAAGATTGTAAATCTACGGGTATTTTGCCACCGGCCTGCACTCCATCAGAAAAGAATAGAATGTCCGACCTCCTTGCCTTCACTGCTCGGCATATATCTGCAATGGGATTTTTCACTCCAATTTCATTGTTCACGTGCATCAGTGCCACCAATAGGGTATCCTCTTGGATGGCCTCCAAAACCGCCTCTTTGGTGATGATTCCATGTTCCGGTTGGAGATAGGTGACTCTACCTCCCTCTGCTTCATAGGCTTTCAGTACTTGATGGACCGCCGCATGCTCATAGGCAGAGGTGATTACATGGCCCTCTCTTCTTAATACGCTTCTCAGAAAAGTATTGATTCCTTCCGTGGCACCAGAGGTGAAGATGATGTCTCCCTCACGGCCATGGAGCAAGTTCTTGATACTATCTCTTACTTCCTTTAATTCAAAAAAAACATCTTCTCCGAATTCGTGTAAAGAAGAAGGATTCGCCCATAACTCTAGTTGCATCCGTTTGTACGCTTCCAACACCTCCGGTAGGGGTTGTGTTGTGGCTGCATTGTCTAAATAAATCAAGTTCTTCCTCCTTTCACTCATTTTTAGCATTATACCAAAAAAAAGCAAAGAATACAATGATTCTCGTATTCTTTGCAAAGATTTATCCTTGTATTTCTAGAATATTGTCGGATTCTTCCATAAACTGTTCCATATGAGTGATGAGAAGAACGGTTTTTCGTAAGGGATGATCTTCCATAGTAATTTCTTTCAATGCCCTCAACACAATGGCGTTATATGTTTCATCTAGCGCAGAGGAAAATTCATCTAGGAGGAGAATGGGGGCCGTACTATAGAGAGCCCTTGCAAAGGAAACCACCTGTCTTTGTCCACCAGAAAGCCCTCGACCTTCCTCTCCTGCCGATGTAAACAATCCCTCGGGCAACTCTTTTTCCAGTCGTGTCAATCCGCTGATTTCTTTTACCTTTTCGAATCGTGGATTGTCTTTGGGACTATCTCCCAAGAGGACATTTTCCAAGATGGAACGGTTGAGCAGTCTTGCTTCCTGCTCCACATAGGTAAACATGCTAAGCCATTCTGCCGTAGAGAGTGCATCTTGATCCTTGCCAAAAGCAGTGATGATTCCCTCGTCCTTTTCTTCCAATCCAAGAATTATTTTCATCAGGGTACTTTTCCCACAGCCTATAGGACCACGTAATACATGGTATTTGTATGGTTTAAGGATTCCCGAAGCATCCTTTACTCCTTGTCCATTGGGAAAAATTTTTGTCACATGGTCAAAGGTTATGGCCATGGATTTTTCTTTGGAATCTAGTTTTGTTTTGCAAATCTTTTTTTGTTCCATGTCCATCAAGGTGAAGATTCGGTCCATGGAGGCGAGAGAAACTTGGGTTTCGCTCAAAACTTCCGAGAGTCTTTCCACCCCAGATAGCGCATAGGCAATCACAGGAGGAATGAGAGTTACCATGGTTAAGTTAAGGATTCCCGATGTGTAGAGGGCCACCCCATAGAGAATGGAAAAGACAAAAAGTATGAGATTCATTCCACGACTAAAGAATTGCTTGATTCGAACAAAGGAAAATTTCTTCCGCATAATCTCGGTAACGGTTTCAATTTGTTTTCCATAGATAGCCTCTTCTCTTTCTTCCAGCGAAAACACTTTCACTGTTTCCATGGAAGAAAACCAAAATCCCACACGATGTAGGATGCCCTCTTTTGCGTCTTGTTGCCTTCTTCCTAAGATTTTCAGTCGAGGCAATATATACAATGTGTAGATAAGAGGAAGTCCCGAAGTGAATATGCCAACGACCCCCACCCAAGGATGGATATAAAAAAGGACAACCAAACTCCCCACCAGTTGGAAGAAGGGCATAAAATATTGGGCCGCATAATAGGTCAATAAGTTCCCCACATAGGAGCAGTCATTGGAGAGGATAGCCATCACGTTGCTCACTCCCTCCTCTCCCTTGATTTTTCCGAAGGAGCGATCCAAGGTTGATGAAAATACATCTTCTTGAAGGCGATTGGTAATGTACACATTCATATATTCAAAAAGCATGACACCAATACTTATGAACAGTATCAAAGCCACGTACCCAAGAAGAAAGGTTCCCATCAGCCCCAGTATTTCTGCGGCATCTTCATACAGCACTAGATCCATGGTTTGTTTTTGTACAAAGGTGAGGTAGAGGAAGAAAAGGGCATCTTGCGCCGAATAAAAGAGAATACCTGGAAAATAAAACCACCAATACCTCAAGGGATATACAAAAATTCTCTTCCAATAAGACGGTCTATCTTGCATATTGTCCCTCCTTGATGTCTTCCATAACCCATCGACGAGCATTGGGAAACTGCTTGATGATGTCTCCGTCATGGGTAATCATAAATAGAGTTGCTCCGCTTTCCTTTTGGTATCGTACAATATCTTGGATGATTGCTTTCTTAGTATTGGTATCCACATTGGCCGTAGGTTCGTCCAAAAGAAGCACTTCTCCCCCGTGGACCATGGCCCTCGCAATGGATAGGCATTTCTTCTGTCCACCAGAAAAGAGAGAAACATCTACATCATCTCCCCGCACATCCTTAGGAAATACTTTGGCCATGGAAAGGCTTTCAAACCAATCCGCCACTTCTTGGATAGATTTTTCTTGGTTTCCAAGGGCGATATTTTCATATAAAGTACCGGCAAAGGGAACCGGGTCTTGCTCCGCCACTGCAATGGCTCTTCGTAGACCTTCATATAGAGATTTCCCCTCTTTAATTTGGATTCGCAAAGTTCCTTTGGATGGTATATATAGTCCCTTTAGCAATCGGGTCAGAGTGGTCTTACCGGATCCATTTCCGCCGGTCAAGAGATAGGTCTGTCCTTTGACGAGGGCCAGATCAATATCTTGCAAGACGTTCACCTCATCATTATATCCAAAGGAAACCTTCTCCATCTCCAGTACATGAAGCGATTCTTTGACCTTTCGTTTCAAGTGATCGGACTGGTCCATGGTTATTTTCCCCATGGGTGCATTCCAAATAGCCCGTATCCGTTGAAGAGCTGCTTTGGAGGCCTGCATGGCTGCAAACCCTTGGGCGATACCTGCCACGATTCCAGTCATGGGAAGTGCCAAAGTAATGACGGTAATAAATTGTCCCAAAGTCAATATTCCCGTAAAAGTCAAATGAGCCGGATATAATAGAATAAACACAACGGGTAACACTGAAAAATATAGATGATGGACATGATTCCACCGACTTTTGTAAAGAAACGCTTGAAGGCCTGCTCCAATTTTTTTAGTGATCGTCCATATTCTTGCAATGCCCATGATTCTTTTCCCTCAATTTGCAACAGCACCATATGATGCAATAAATCAGACAGGTTTTGCGCCGTTGCTCCCACTTGCTCAAATAGTGCCACCCTTCCCTTTTGCAACTGCTTAGATAAGAGGTTCTGCATGAGAATAGTGAGTCCGAGAAGGGGCAATAGATAGAGGGCGATGGTATAGTGTAGGAAAAAGAGAGTCCCAAGATTGGCTAGCACCCTTAATAATAAGGAAGAGATCTGCCACAAATTAAAGGTCATCAACTGGTATGCCTTTTCTTCCTCATCTGCAAACCGGGTCAATATATCTCCCCGCTTTTGATGCACAAACCATCCCATGGAGCTGTGTAAAAATTTCTTTGCCGTGAATCTCTGATACCGGTCAAATAAGAGGACACTGAATCTACGCCTGCCATCCTCCTGTAAAAATTGCACCAAAAATAGCCCAAAAAAGATGGCCAATAGGTGAAGTAGCTTGGCAGCAATATCTTCTCCTTGAAACAAACCATTGGTAAACTTTCCCAGCACAAATGCAAAGGAAATGGTAAAAATTACTTCCAAAATTTGCAAAAGGGCAAGTCCAATCATAGCCCCGTATTTTTCCCCCTTCCGCAAAGGCAAAAGGGCATCTATAAAATCTCTCATCTTTTTCTCCTAAAAATAAGAATAAATAGTACTACTCTTCTAATATTTGTAAAACTAACTTAGGTAAGAAATATTTATTAATAGCAAACATATCATAATGCGAATCTCCTTCAAAAAGGTACATTTCTATATTTTCAAATTTCTTTCTTACAAGATATTCATATGCTACCAAGGATTCAGCATAAGGAATGATGTAATCATTCATTGAATGTACTATAGTAAATCTCAAATCATCATTTTTCATAATTGCATTCTGAACGATTTTTATAGATTTAGAACTTATAATAAACTCTTTCATCATATTAGTTTTAATTCTTTTCTTCATGTTTTTAATTGAAAATAAAGGAGAAATTAAAACAACATTGCTCCATAAAAACTGATGGTTTATAGCTGACAAGAAAGCTAAATAAGCACCATAACTCTCACCTATTAGAATATTTTTTTTAGATTTAATTGATTTAGAGAATTTATAAATCTCTTCTAATGAAATATCAATTCTATTAGTAAAATTACCATTATCTAGAATATTACCTTTGTTTTCAGAAGTATAGTCCAGGTAATACAAATCTCCAATTGTGGCTAGTTCCGAAATCAAATGGTTGTATCTTGGTAAATAATTAACCTTTGGACCTCCATGCAAATAAATCATACTAATGTCTTTTTCATGTACTGTCCTCGAAATTTTTCGATATACCATTGGTCTATTCAACATTTTAAAAGTTCTTAGAGAAATCTTCCCTTTTAAGGCTCCTTTTGAATATAGTTTTTCTACATTGAATAAATTAAAAACAGAAACTTTGGAAATAAAGTATTCTTCCATTTCAGAACAAAGCAAAAAATAAATATAATTATCCTTTGCAAAAGTCCCGGTAGTGTCAAATAAATTGTGTAACCTAGTGTAAGATTAAGTAAATATTTTCT
>JAUNVC010000014.1 GCA_030537875.1 Tissierellia bacterium
GTTCAGATGAATATAGTTCAGGACCATTATTAAAAAAACATTCAGACATTAACAGATATAAAAATTTCAAAGATTCGATGTTTGAATTATCTGGTGATTTATTCTCAAAAAGAGAATTATTGAAAACTTATGGTAGTCACCCTAGTTATCTTCCTCATATTTTACTTTCAACATCTATTGTTGTGGATGAAACAATTAGAATCATAACGAAATACACAACAGAAAGTCTGAGCCATACTTGCTACGGATTTGATCCATGCGATTTTAAGGTTAAAAAATATGAATGGAAATAGTATTATTGAATGGAAAATTTCAAAAATTAATATATCTTATTGTGACAATCTTTATTTTTCAAAAGGAGTCTTAGTTGCTGTATGCGAAAATAAAAGTCATTACTTGCCATTTGGAGCAACGGACACTAATGAGGCTTTATGTCATTGTAAAGCAATCTCTGAAATGGTTGAGAGAGCTACGTGGTTTTCATGTTATTTGGCATCTCCAAATGATTACCCAAATACAATTGGATTTGCAGCTCATTCTGAGATTTCAAAGTGTATTATTGAGTCAAAGCTAGAAGCAATAGAAAGATATTTATTTCGACTGCTTTCGAATCCTATCAAAATTAAAAAATTATTAAAAATGAATTTCTTTAATTTGATAACTATTAATGACTCTGTAATTTATTTATACTTGGAAATAAACCTATTTAAACAAAAATATTATATGGTATATAAGATTAGTATATTAGATATAAATTGTGAACAAGGAATTATCATTGGTATGGGAAAATCAAAAGATATTGATAAAGCGATTGAACATTCAAGTTTCGAGTCAAATTTGATAAAGAAGGCTTTAGAAAAAAATCATACAAAAACTGATTTGAACAAAATGATTTTCCACGATATACAAGAATTAAGAACTATTTTCAAAAGTAAGAGAATTTTTCAATATATAATAAATCATGACTATAAAAAATCATCAATCTTAGACGTGTCGAATATTTTTGTAGAAACTACAAACGTTACACAGTGTATACCTACAGTATTCCTACCTCTTAATAGATGTGTATATTTTTCAAAATGCATAGGGGGCTGTTTTGACAAAGTATGAAATGAATAAAAGACTATTGGATAGGATGAGCGACTTTTTTAGGGCAAAGGATATATGTATCATCGTATTTTCCATGCTTATAAATATTTGTCGAGACATCCTTCTTTTAGCCATCCCTTTTATTGCAGTAAAAATCTATAGCACAGAGAAAGGACTCTTATTCTTTGTGCTATTTTCTTTTGTTTTATATTTAGTTCACACCCTATCTACCCATGTACAAATGCATAGAGACAACCTGTGCTTTTCCTTTCGCTATATGCAAATTCCTGAACTGGCGGAAGTAGTTTTTTCTAAAAATACAGAATATATTGAATCCTCCAAAGGGCAATTGGAAATCGACAATGCCTATGAAGCAGTTTTTCGTGGTGGCACGGCAGGTATTGGGGTCTATCTATTGGCTTGGATTCGTTTGATTGAAACGATTGTATTATTCATTGTTTTACTCTGTATCTTGGGGGCTTGGATGCAAAACATGGTCTTTTTAGCCATTATTTTGGTGGGTTCCCTTTTACTTTTCGGTTTACAACGTTGGAGTTTTCGTTTGGCCATGGTCTATAAACAGCAAACGGAAAAACCCAAGCACGAAGAAAAATACTTATATTCAAGATGTTTGGATGAAGTAACTGGTGCTGAAGCGAGACTGTTCCCGGTGAAATCATTTATCATGGAGAAATTTGAGGCTGTTTTTACACAAATGAAAAGGGCCTATCAACAATATCAGACTAGGCTTTTGGGTGTACAGATTTGGATGGAGATTGTCTTTGTCGGTACCCTTTTTCTATCCCTACTATGTTTATTCCATTACGGAAGAATAGAGAGTGAACCGGCCATAGTACCGGTCATGGTTTTGCTGGGATTTCGTTTGCTTCAGATGATGCGTGTCATCTCTACGGAAGAACAGCGAATCATTGAAAATGGTCCCCTTTTAAAAGATTGGCTCATGTTTGAAAAGGATGAGAGTTCTATGGACGGAGAAGATTTAGATAGGATTCAATCCATCGAATTTGATCGTGTTTCCTATGATATTCCCGGTACGGGAAAGCGGATTCTACATGAAATTTCTTTCCAAGCATCCTCCAATGAAAACATTGCCATCATCGGCATGAATGGAGCGGGTAAGACCACCCTCATGAAATTACTTTGTGGTCTCATTGCACCCACAGAAGGAGAGATACGATTCAATGGTGAACCAATGGGGAAATGGTCGAGAGATTCTGTGAAGAAACAAATGGCGGTTTTATTTCAAGATCATGCCATCTTCGATATGAGTGTGGGAAGAAATCTATCCTGTGAAGATGCATTTGATCCAGCCAGGGTTAAAAAAGTTCTTTCATGGGTTGGTTTGGATGAAAAGATTTCCAAGCAAACTCCTTCCTATCAGCTTCATATGACAAAGGTGAGTACCAAGGATGGAATTGAACTTTCAGGCGGAGAAAGAGAGAGATTTTTGTTATCTCGATTGTTTTATAAGAGAGGAACCGTACGGATTTTGGATGAACCCACTTCGAATCTAGATGTGTTTAAGGAAAGAGAGATTTATGAGATATTGAGGAAACAGTCTGAAAACACCATCAACTTTTTCATTTCTCATCGACTGGGATCCACAAGTTTTTGTAATCAAATACTTCTCATGGACAGGGGTAGAGTAGAGGATATTGGCTGTCATGAAGAGCTATTATCTCGCTCCTTTCTCTATCAAGAAATGTATGAAGCACAAACATTTTATGAGAAGGGGGATAGAAGATGAAGACATTCGTCAAAAATATTAAAATTATATTTGCTCCCAAATTTGAAATTTTATCTGGAAAATGGATGGTTGTCTATGGTCTTTTTGCCTTGGTTCGACTTATTAGCTTTCTTTTCACGGGCTATGTACTGCAAGGAATGCTACGGGAATTTCAAGGGGGAGAGAAGAAAAGTCTTCTTCACTTTTTAATGATTGCCATGGCAATCTATCTCATATTGAGAATCCTATGGCGAAGTTTACAGGTCTTTATCAATAGGCATGCCCATGATAGTGATTTGCATGGGAAGGCGCAACTCCGAAACCATTTTCTGTCCATGGCCTATGAGGAAGCTTTTCAAACAGAAGTGGTTACCAAGATGCGTAAGGCAGAATCCTCCTTTCTATATATGGGTGGATATCGAAGAATATTGCCCCAGCTATCTGAACTGATCAATGCTGGGTTGGGAACGGTGGTTACCTTTGTCATAACCTTGAGCTTTTTTGCCACTCGAATGATCATGTCTTCTTATTGGTGGAGGTTGACACTTTCATTTCTCGTACTAAGTTTAGTATCCTTTCTGGGCATAGTGATGCTTCAACTTTTATTTAAAAAATTACATGACCAGAGAAAAAGACTTTACGACAAAGTGATGGAAACAGAGAGTATGCTCCAATACTATCTTTTTCAAGTAATCAATGATTACTCAAAAAATAATACCATTCAAATGTTTCAAATGGAAGGTCTTCTATTAAAACAATATAGGGCCTATATCAAAGAAGCCTGTGAAAAGAATATGGAATACAATCGCTGTGTTGAAAAGACCAATCGATTACAGAGAAAAGGGGCCGGCATTATTTTTGTTTTTGTCTGTGGAAGTATGTGGATTCTATCTCGTCTCAATGTGCTTGGTTTTGAGTGGAATGCATTCTATCTCGGTGCCATTGTTACCTATGCCATCTCAATTTCGGCACTCTATTTTGGAGGGAAAGACTTTATGGAAACTTGCTATAAAATGGAGCCTTTTCTCCAAATTATGGATCATAGGATAGAAGAGAAAAAAGCATCAGTTTTCATACAAGGAAACCCCATTTATAGGATAAAGAATCTCTCTTTTCGATATCCCGGAAACCAAGAGAATACTTTACGAAATATCCAGATGGAGTTGAATTTTCATACCCATTCTTCCATTGCCATCATTGGCCCCAATGGTTCAGGGAAAACGACCTTATTAAAAGTGCTCAGTGGATTATACAAGACCTATGAAGGAGACATTGAGGTGGCAATAGAAAATGAGAGGATGGAAGGTAATCTCTCAGAGGTAGCTAGTTTGGCTCCTCAAGAATATACGGTGTTTGCCTATTCTCTGGGAGAAAATATAGCCCTGTCCCCAAGCTATTCACAAAAGGAGATAAATAAATCCTTCCAAACCATTGGATTTCCAGAGTATATGGAAAATTTATCCATCGATGAAACATCTGTGGTAAGTGGAGAACTGGAGAATGGAAGAAATATAAGTCAAGGAGAACGACAAAAGATTTCCCTCGCAAGGGCTGTATTTCACCAAAGACCGCTCCTCATTTTCGATGAGCCAACGGCGGCATTGGATCCCATCAGTGAGTGGAAATTATTTCAAAATGTGTTGGACTATTCGCGACAAAGACCGGTACTTTTCGTCACCCATAAAGTGTCCGTCTGTAAACATGTGGACCATGTGGTCCTCATGAAAGATGGAGAAGTGATTGCCACAGGTACCCATGAATTTCTATTGGAAACCTGTTCTTTCTACAGAGAGATGTGGCGAGCCCAAGACTACGGATAGTCAAATTGATAAAAAAATAACACACAATGATAATTATATAACCAATTTCATTTGCAAGATAGCGTGTCATTTTCATCTTTTTTATGCAAGTTTTAAATTTTAACTTGCATAATTCATATGAATGACCGCTTTTTTATATCAATACCTTTCGTTTTTGCATTCTGTTTTTTCCTCGGTTGCAAATGATAAAAAAATCGCCATGATTCTGTATTTTTCAATGAAAAATCTACTTGCCAATTCCCCGGAAGAGGTTTATAATGGGGGTGAAAATAGATTAGGAGGTATCTCATGAGCAAGGATAAAAAAACCATGGTTCTAGGGGTCATTGGTTCCGACTGTCATGCAGTTGGGCTAAAGATTTTGGATCATGCTTTTAATGAGGCTGGATTCCATGTGGTAAATATTGGAGTGCTTTCGCCCCAAGAGGATTTCATCAATGCTGCCATCGAGACCAATGCCGATGTGATTTGTGTTAGTTCACTCTATGGACAAGGAGAACTCGATGTGATGGGGATGCGAGACAAAATGAACGAGGCCGGATTAAAAGATGTTCTACTCTACATAGGAGGTAACGTGGTCGTCGGTAAACAAAAATGGGAAGAAGTGGAAGCTCGTTTCAAGGCAATGGGTTTTGATCGGGTCTATCCACCAGGAACTTCACCGGAGGTTTCCATTCAACATTTGAAAGAGGACCTAGGAATTGAATAAATGAAAAAAACATATCTATTTGTAGATTTTGGAAGCACGTTTACCAAGCTGACCTTGGTGGATATTGAGAAGGAAGAAATTCTGGCAACATCCAAGAGTTATACCACCGTTGCCAAAGATGTTCGTTTCGGCTACGAGAAAGCCTTGGAACAGCTTAACCAACAAATGGAGGAACCCTACGAGGTTGTTCAAACAGCAGCTTGCTCTTCGGCAGCCGGTGGTTTGAAGATGATATCCATTGGTTTGGTTCCGGATTTGACGGCAGAGGCAGCCAAAAGGGCAGCCTTGGGTGCCGGTGCCAGGTTGATTGGAAATTATGCTTTCAAATTAAATAAAAAAGAATTTGAGGCCATTGCAATCTCCAATGCTGATATGATTTTATTGGCAGGGGGAACCGACGGCGGCAATGAGGAAACCCTTCTCTATAATGCTGAGGGTCTCCGAAATGCCCAGATCAAAATTCCCGTGGTGGTGGCAGGAAACAAGGCCACCTACGATAGGGTAGAGGAAATTTTCGAAGGTCATGTTCCTTATCACATCACGGAAAATGTCATGCCAAAACTCAACGAAATCAATGTGGATCCTGCTAGGGAAACCATTCGAAATATTTTCATGGAAAATATTACCAAGGCCAAGGGAATGACCAATATTGTCAATGATATTTCTGCCATTCTCATGCCCACACCCCAGTCTGTTTTGAAAGCGGCTGAGGTGCTTGGCAAGGGAACAAAAAACGAAGAGGGTATTGGGGATCTCATGATTGTGGATATCGGAGGTGCAACCACCGACGTTCATACCATTGGCAATGGAGATCCGACCAAGCCCGGTGTATTCATGATTGGTTTAGAAGAACCCTACGCCAAACGAACGGTGGAAGGGGACTTGGGAATGCGATATTCGGCCATGAGTGTCTATGAGGCCAGTGGAAAACGGTTGCTCAAGACCTATTTGGACATTGAAAACATCGATTATGAAGCCCAGTACAAAAAGAGATATGAAGATACGGCGTTTGTATCCACCACAGCAGAAGATATTGCCTTTGACGAGGCCATGGCAAAGATATGTGTGGATTTGAGTGTGAAGCGCCACAGTGGATACGTGGAACCGGTCTATACCCCTTTGGGAGTTGTTTATTCCCAACGAGGAAAGGATTTGAGTGATCTTAAAACCATCATTGGTACGGGAGGAGTTCTTGTCAATAGTGAAGCTCCCGTGGAAATTTTACAAGCAGCCCAATTCCGTGCGGATGATTTGAATAGTTTAAAACCGCGGATGCCAGAGTATTTCATAGATAAAAGATATATTTTATCGGCCATGGGACTTTTAACTACCATTGATCCCGATATGGCTGTGCGTATGATGAAAAAATATGTAGTGGATAAGGAGTAGCCATGAAATTAAAAAATAAGAAATGGAGCGAAGGAGAGTTTTTTGATATTCGTAAAGAAGTGCTGAAGGGATGGCCCACTGGGAAGGATGTGGATTTCAATGAATCCATACCTTTCTTAAAGAGTATTCCCGATCACAAAAACTTCGCTATTAAGCTGGAAAAGGCCAAAGAAGCCGGACTTACCATGGCGCAGCCGAGGGCAGGTGTGGCACTTATCGACGCCCATATTGAACTTTTACAATTTTTACAGGATGAAGGTGGAGCAGATTTTCTACCTTCAACCATTGACGCCTACACGCGTCAAAATCGATATGAAGAATGTGAGAAAGGAATCAAGGAGTCGGAAAAGGCGGGGAGATCTCTACTCAATGGATTTCCCGGCGTAAACCATGGTGTAGAAGGATCCCGTCGTGTCTTGGAGGCCGTCAATCTCCCCTTACAAATTCGTCATGGAACCCCAGATGCAAGACTTCTATCCGAAATCATGCACGCCGGAGGATATACTTCCAATGAGGGGGGAGGAATTTCTTACAATATTCCCTATGCCAAGTCGGTCACTTTGGAAAAATCTATTTTGGACTGGCAATATTGTGATCGTTTGGTAGGTTTCTATGAGGATAACGGAGTCCAAATCAACCGAGAACCCTTCGGTCCTCTCACTGGCACATTGGTGCCGCCTTCTGTTTCCAATGCGGTGGCCATTGTAGAAGCGCTTCTGGCTGCGGAACAGGGTGTAAAGAGTATTACGGTTGGATATGGGCAGTGTGGCAACTTGGTTCAGGACGTGGCGGCCGTTCGTGCCATGGAAGAACAATTACAAGAATATATTGATAAGTTGGGATATAAGAATGTGGTGATTACAACCGTATTCCACCAATGGATGGGCGGATTCCCCCAAGATGAGAGCAAGGCCTTTGGGGTCATTTCATGGGGATCTGCTACGGCGGCGCTGGCCGGGGCCACCAAGGTCATTGTTAAGACCCCCCACGAGGCCATCGGGATTCCCACCAAAGAGGCCAACGCAGAGGGGATCAAATGTACCAAGATGATTCTCAACATGTTGGAAGGTCAACGACTCACCGATAGTCGTGTTCTCCGCGAGGAGATTGATCTCATCAAAGCAGAGACGGCCTGTATCGTGGAAGAAACCTATAAGCTTGGAATGGGAGATTTGGCTGTGGGTACGGTCCGTGCCTTTGAGGCGGGAGTCATTGATATTCCCTTCGGACCATCCAAATACAATCGGGGATTGATGATGCCGGCGAGAGATAACGAAGGTTGTGTACGATACTTGGATGCAGGCAACCTTCCTTTCACCAAAGAAATTAAGGATATCAATAGGGAAAAGTTGGAAGTCAGAGGTCGGGTGGAACACCGTGACATTGGTTTCCAAATGACCGTAGATGATATATTCGCCGTGGGCTTAGGAAAGCTCATTGGTAGACCAAAAAAATAATCATATGAGGAGGAATCTATGAAGATTATTGATGTGTTGGCAAGTCCCGGGAAAACCGGATTTTACTTTGACGACCAAAAGGCCATCAAAAATGGAGCTGGTCATGATGGTATGTTCTATGTGGGAGATCCGGTGACGGAAGGGTTTGAAACCATTCGCATTGCCGGGGAAAGTATTTCTGTGATGCTCATCTTAGAAGATGGTCAGGTGGCTTTTGGAGATTGTGCTGCGGTACAATATTCTGGAGCAGGTGGTAGAGATCCGCTCTTTTTGGCAGAAGATTTTATTCCCTACATCACAGGTCCCATCAAAGAAGCTCTGGTAGGAAAAGAACTAAACAGCTTCAAGGAATTAGCAGAAGAGATGGATCATTTCCAAATAGATGGCCATAGATGTCATACAGCCATTCGCTATGGGGTGACCCAAGCACTGTTGGATGCGGTGGCAAAAGCAAAGCACATAACCCGTTCTGAAGTGGTTCGGGATGAATACAACACGGGCGTTTCCATTGATAGAGTTCCCATCTTTGCCCAATCAGGAGATGATCGCTATCTCAATGCCGATAAAATGATCATCAAAGAAGTGGATGTATTGCCTCATGGTTTATTTAACAATGTGGAAGAAAAAACCGGTCACAATGGAGAAAAACTCTTAGAATATATTGGTTGGCTTCGCGACAGAGTGCAATCCATGCGTGCAAGAGAAGACTATAAGCCGGTGTTTCATATTGATGTTTATGGAACCATTGGAGATTTCACCAACAATGATGTGGAAAAGATGGTTTCCTATATGAGAGAAGTTGAGAAGGCAGCCAAGCCTTTTGCCATCCGTATCGAGGGTCCCATGGACATGGGCAATCGGGAAAAGCAAATTGAAGTTCTCTCTGCACTTACCAAACGTTTGGATGAAGAAAACATTCGAGTGGGATTGGTGGCCGATGAATGGTGCAACACCTTGGAAGATGTGAAGGCCTTTGTAGATGCCAAGGCTGGTCATATGATTCAAATTAAGACACCGGATCTTGGTGGAATCAACAATACCATTGAAGCGGTCAAATACTGCAAGGACAATCATCGTGGTGCATACTGTGGAGGTACCTGTAACGAGACTGGTCGTTCTGCAGAAATTCTTACAGACATATCCATGGCAACCGGTGCCGATCAACAGTTGGCAAAACCGGGCATGGGCGTAGACGAGGGTATCATGCTTGTAAACAATGAAATGAATCGTGTGGTTGCCCTTGTACAACGAAGGAAATAAGGCGGAGTTTTCCGCCCTACATAGGAGGTATTCATGAAACAGGTCCATTGTGATGAAATCACAAAAGCAGTGAAGCAAATGGTGGTGGACATCAATTTTGTACTTCCTCGTGACGTGATGCATTCCTTGGAAGACAATTATGCCAAGGAAAAGTGGGTGCTCGCGAAGGAAACGCTGGAAACCATCATTGAAAATGCAAAGCTTGCCGAAGAAAAATCCATCCCCATGTGTCAAGATACGGGTATGGTTGTGGTTTTTGTGACCATGGGTCAAGAGGTGCATATCGAAGGGGGATACATCGAGGATGCCATCAACGAAGGAATCCGTCAGGGATATGAAGAAGGCTATTTACGTAAATCCGTTGTTAAAGATCCCCTACAAAGAGAAAATACCAAGGACAATACCCCCGGTGTCATCAACTATCAGATTGTACCCGGAGACACGTTGGAAATTATGGTCGCGGCCAAGGGGTTTGGTAGTGAAAATATGTCGAGACAAAAAATGCTCCGTCCTGCGGACGGCGTCGATGGTGTCATTGACTTCGTCGTAGAAGCTGCTCGATTGGCTGGTCCCAATGCATGCCCTCCCATCGTCATGGGTGTCGGTATTGGCGGAACTTTCGATCGGTCGGGGCTATTGGCCAAGAAGGCTCTCATGAGAAGTCTTGAATCCTATCATCCCGATCCCTTTTATAAGGAATTGGAGATGGAGTTGGAACGCAGAGTGAATGAATTGGGCATTGGACCCCAGGGTTTTGGAGGAAGAACCACCTGTTTACGGGTGCTTATCGAAACTTATCCCACCCACATTGCGGGGTTGCCAGTGGCAGTGAATATCAATTGTCACGCCACCCGTCACGAAACGACGATTTTCTAGGAGGAATATATGATACAGCTTCAAACACCTTTTCAGCGGGAGGATTTGGCCCAACTAAAATCGGGAGACAATGTTCTCATTTCTGGTATACTATATACAGCGAGAGATGCGGCCCATAAACGGTTGGTGGAAGCCCACCAAAGAGGGGAAAAGCTACCCTTTGATCCCCAAGGGCAAGTCATCTACTACGTGGGACCGACACCTACGGTTCCCGGAGAAGTCATAGGAAGTGCTGGCCCCACCACATCCTATCGGATGGATCCCTATGCTCCCTTGCTTTTAGATTTGGGACTTATGGGGATGATTGGAAAGGGAAGGAGAAATCAAGAAGTCATCGACAAGATCGTAGAGCATGGAGCCGTATATTTTGCCGCCATAGGTGGAGCGGCTGCCATCATCAAAGATCGGATTTTATCCTGTGAAATCATTGCCTATGAAGATTTGGGTGCAGAGGCAATTCGACGGTTGGAGGTCAAAGATTTCCCGGCTACGGTTATCATTGATAGTAAGGGAAACAATCTATATGAATCGGGATTGGAGGAGTATCTCAAGTGGAAGAACAAATAAAACAAGGCACATATGAAATCAAACAACGGGCAAGGGCTGGCTCTTATGAGAGCAATGATTTGCTCGTAGAGGTGGTTCCAGATACAACATTGGTGATTCTCATCAAATCGGTGGTAGATGATCTCTATCATGATGCCATCAAAGAACAAGTTGAAAAAACCCTATCACAACTGTCCATCACCAAGGGCAAGATTCTCATTGATGATCGTGGAGCTCTTGATTACGCCATTCGTGCAAGAGTTCGTGCAGCCATAGAAAGGAGTAGCAAGTGAAATATAGATCTCTTCTTTTCATCCCTGGAAATGCACCGGGAATGCTCCAAAATATGGATATATTAGGCGCAGATGCCTATCTCATCGACTTGGAAGATGCGGTGTCCATTGAAAATAAAGATGCGGCCCGTCTCTTGGTAAAAGAGTTTTTGGAACACCACAAACCTGATTTGCCTATATTTGTTCGTATCAATCCACCGGATACAGCCTATTTTAACGACGATATCGAAGCTCTGAAATACACCGACATCACAGGATTCATGCTCCCCAAAGCCGGGGTGGAATCGGTGAAATCTTTGGATGGAAAATTACAAGATACCAATCTTTCCATCTTGGCCCTCATTGAAACGGCCCGCTCTTTGGAAATGGCCTTTGAGACTCTGGGGGCATCCAAAAGAGTGGAAGGAGTTTTGCTTGGTGCAGAAGATTTGACCCTAGATTTGGGGGCAAAGAGAACCAAGGCATCCACAGAAATTGAATATGCCAGAAAGAAGATTGTTGCTGCGGCAAGAGCGCAGAATGTTGAAGCCATCGACACACCTTGGACAGATACGGAGGATTTGGAAGGATTGGAACGGGATGCGCTCTATGCAGAAAGTCTAGGATTTACGGGTAAAGCTCTCATATCTCCAAGACACACGACCATTGTCAATCGAGTCTTTTCCCCCAGCCAAGAAGATATTCAATATGCTCTCCGCGTTTTTGAGGCTTTAAAAGTTGCCAAGGAAGAGGGGAAGGGCGCCTTTAGTTTGGACGGGAAGATGGTGGATAAACCTATTATTTTGCGGGCCACCAATGTGTTGAAACAAACGGGAGATTTCAAGGAGGAATACGATGCACTTTTGTGATGAAATAGATTTTACTAAGGAACCGAGCTTTCGTTCTCCAGACAAGACGGAAAAAGAAAATAAAGTTTTAGAATCTCTGGATCAACTCTTTGAGGTCCTGCAATTAAAAGATGGGGACACCATATCCTTCCATCACCATTTGAGAAATGGTGACTTTGTGGTAAACAAAGTCATGGAAGAAATCCATAAAAGAAATATCAAGGGCTTAACACTTGCCATCAGCTCGATCTTTCCCTGTCACAGTCCTTTGGTAGCCTATTTGGAAGATGGTACCATCTTACATGTGATTACGTCCTATATGAGTGGGCCGGTGGCAGAGGCCATTTCCGAAGGAAAACTCCGTGGGAAATTGGTCATGCAAAGCCACGGAGGAAGGGCTCGTGCAATTATGGAAGATGAACTTGCCATTGATGTGGCGTTCATTGCAGCTCCAGCTTCGGACAGAAAGGGAAATCTATCGGCTGTGGACGGCAATGCTTTTTGTGGTGTGTTGGGATATGCGGTGGCAGATTCCATCAAAGCAAAGCAAGTGGTTGCCATCACCGATACCTTGTTGGACAAAGAGAGTCACACGGAAATTCCCCAAGAGCGGGTAGATTGGATCGTAAAAATCGATGCCATTGGTAACCCCCAAGGGATTATTTCTGGAACGACGAGGATTACAAAGGATCCAGTGGGATTATCCATTGCCAACAAAGCTGTGGAAGTCATGGTTGCCACGGGACTGGTAAAAGATGGTTTATGTTATCAATCCGGTGCCGGCGGGGTCAGTCTTGCTGTGACAAAAACCTTGGGAGAATACATGAGAGAACACCATATCCAAGGTGACTTTGCCAGCGGTGGTGTCACGGGAGATTTGGTTGAAATGCTCCATGAAGGTCTTTTCCAAAGAATTTATGACGTCCAGTGTTTTGACCTTGTCAGTGCGGAAAGCGTAAAAAACGATGAGAGTCACATATCCATGTCGGCAGAAAAATACGCATCTCCCTATCGGGACCCATGTGTCAATGGATTGGATTTTGTCATTTTGGGAGCCACAGAAGTGGATTTGAACTTCAATGTCAATGTGACGACCGGTCATGACGGATACATCATGGGAGGTTCGGGAGGTCACCAAGACACGGCCTATGGAGCCAAGGTGAGCATTATCGTGAGCAAGCTCCATCAATCCCGTATCCCTCTCATTGTGGATCGAGTGGGGGTCATCACAACGCCGGGAAGCACGGTGGATATCCTTGTCACTGAGCGTGGAGTTGCCATCAATCCAAGGAGAACGGATCTGATGGATGCCCTAACAAATGCAGGGGTTGAATTCATGACCATAGAGGAGTTGCAAGAGATTCAACATGGCATCATTGGAAAACCTTCACCCAAGCAAAGAGAGAATAAGAGAGTCATTGGTGTAAGTGAATATAGAGATGGACAAATTATAGATAGAATATACGAGGTATAAATGAAAGGTAAAATAAAAAAATTCACCAATGAGGGAGCTCTGGTGGAAGTCAATGGGAAAGAATATCTATTGGAAAAAGGAATGTTTCGGAACCTAGAGGTAGGGTATTATGTCGATGTGGAAATATCATCGGACGGGAAAAAAGTGTATCTGGAAGAAAATCTACCGGTGGAAGGTGAAATACGTGTCTACACCTTGAAGCAGAGATCCCGAGTGGGATGGTTTTTAGAAACGGGAACGGAGGAAGATTTATTTGTGCCCTTTGGCGAAGCCTTTCCCCATGTTCGAGAAGGAGACAAGGCCGTTGTAAAAATATTGCGGGATGAAAAAAACCGTCTCTATGGAACCATGAAAATAAAATCCAGCTTAAAAACAGATCATTCCTACAAAGAAAATGATCGTGTGGATGGCGTGGTTTATTCCGTACATCCTAAGATGGGCGTATTTGTGCTTATTGATGGAAAATACGATGGTAGACTGGAGCCCTATGAGGTCACAAGGGGATTTCAAATTGGAGATGAATCTAAGTTTCGAGTAAAACATGTCCTCGAGGACGGAAAGATGGCTCTTTCCTTACGTGAAAGAGGACACTTGCAAATGGATAAAGATACTGGTAAAATATTGGAGAGGCTAAGTCATACCCCTCGCTTTTCTATAGGAGATAAATCCTCTCCCGAAGATATTTTTCGGGAGTTTAAAATGAGCAAACAAGCCTTTAAGAGAGCGGCGGGAAGACTAAAGAAACTTGGATTGGTGGACATAGGACCCCACCACATAAGGAGAGTGGAGAAATGAAGAAAATCACAATCAATACGGAAGTTGTGGAAATGATGATTTTCTATTGGACCAGTGTTGCAGAAAGAGAAAAGGTGGCAGAACCTTATATCTTGAGTGTGGCCGATCGACCAGAGATGAAACTCATCTATGATGAAGAGTTTGACGAGGAAGCTGTTCGTAGAGTTTTATCGGCAATTTCCAACCGTGAACTCCTCAATGGAGGAACGGCTAAAGAAAAGAGATTTTGGAACAATAATATGTGGATGATGGAAGATCTTGGTGTGATGAATGCCATGGTTGACCCCATGAAAAAGCTGAACTTGAAAGAGGAGCTTTCTTCCTTGACCACAAAATCTGGTTTGGAAGAGTTGAATATTATTTTTGTTCCAGGAACCACCGAGCTATGCAAGGTGGTCAAAGACAACTTAATCATCAATTTTTTTAAAATCGCAGTTGATGTCTTTGGCGGAACAGGAGAGGTAACTCTCAACGGGAAACCCTTCAAAGAATCCGTCATGGAAATGATTCAAGCAGTATAACCCTTACAACCGTAAGGGTTTTTTTGGAGGTGCATATGCATAAAATTTATCAAGTTGAAGAAAAAGTTCCTGGGAAGTTATTGCTTCCCCTATCCATCCAACATGCCTTTGCCATGTTTGGAGCATCGGTGTTGGTACCCATCATATTCGGAATCAATCCATCCATTGTCCTATTGATGAATGGAATTGGTACGCTATTATTCATTGCCATCACCAAGAAAAAGGCCCCGGCCTATTTGGGAAGCTCCTTTGCATTTTTGGCTCCGGCAGCGGTGATTATCAATGCACAGGGCTTTGCCTACGCCCAAGGTGCCTTTGTGGTCGTCGGTATACTGGGGATGATTGTGGCCTATATTATTTACAAATTTGGTACGGAATGGATTGATATTGTCCTTCCTCCAGCAGCCATGGGTTCGGTGGTCAGTTTGATTGGATTTGAACTGGTTGGACTCACCATACGTGGGGGAGCCATTGGTGCTGAAATATTGACAGAAAATGCCAATGGGAAACACATGACCGTATTTTTAGTCACCGTTCTTGTGGCGGTCTTCGGTTCCGTTTTATTTAAAAAATTTCTCTCCACGATTCCCATCTTAATTGCCATCATCTGTGGATACCTCACCGCAGTTTTCATGGGATTGGTAGATTTTACACCGGTCCGTGAAGCAGGATTTTTCACTCTCCCCAATTTTGGATTCCCCAAATTTTCCATTGAAGCAGCCATTACCATGCTGCCGGTCATCCTCGTCATTTTATCGGAACATATCTCACACCAGGTGGTTACATCCAACATCGTTGGAAGAGATTTATTGAAAGATCCCGGACTTCATCGTTCCATTTTTGCCGATAACTTTTCAACGGCACTTTCCGGAATGATTGGCGGAGTTCCCACCACCACCTATGGAGAAAACATTGGAGTTATGGCCATCACAAAAGTCTACTCGGTCCAAGTCATTGGTGGAGCAGCCATCATTTCTATTATCATGGCATTTATTGGACCACTCTCAGCCTTTATCAGCACCATTCCCGGAGATGTCATTGGAGGCGTAACCTTCTTATTATATGGAATGATTGGAGCCAGCGGGCTGCGTTTATTGGTAGATCGACAAGTGGATTACTCCAAGAGTAAAAACCTTATCCTTACATCTATTATCTTTACCACTGGACTCAGTGGACTCACCGTAAAAATGGGAGCCATCAATCTCAGTGGTATGGTACTGGCCTCTGTGGTTGCCGTAATTCTAAGCCTTTTATTCTATAGTATTGAAAGAATGGGACTTATGAACAACTAAATAGATATGTAAAAAGGCTACAGCTCCTAAGACTGTAGCCTTTATTATCTGTCTTAATAATTTCTAAAGGATTGTATAATTTACACATGATAGAATTTAAGTAAAATTTTTAAGAAAATGTAGTTATTAATGTATAACTATTTCACGTTTAATATGTTAGAATTATTTTTGTAAATATTATATTTATGAAAACTATTATCTGGAGGAAAGTAATGTTATACAAAAAACATTTTAAAGATAGAGATCCAAAAGGCACAGTTGAATTTCTGAAAGGAATTCTTGCTGATAATCAACTTGAGGTTGAAGAACACTGGACGGATGAAAGTTCTATTCATACGTTTTCACTAAGAGTGACTTTTAAAGGTACAGATATAGGGACAAATGGGAAGGGAGTATCTAAAGATCTAGCTAGAGCAAGCGCTTATGCAGAGTTGTTTGAAAGATTTCAAAATGGCATATTAAACAAAGCCGGATACACAAAAGATAGTTCCTTCAGATATGCTAAAGATGAAAAATATTTTACTGCGGAGGAATTACTATCTACATCTTCCTCCTTTATGAATTTCTATTTAAAAACTTTATTTAAAGAAGAAGGACCAACGAAAAGTGAGGAAATCGTAAAAACATTTACAACACTTCACCCGACTGAAAAAATGATTGGTAGAGATGGATATGGCTATGCTTGTATACCATTTTATAATCACACAAAAGAAAAGGTAGAATTTTTACCTCGGTCGATTTATTCTTCGATTTACGGAAGCAACGGGATGTGCGCGGGAAACACCCCTGAAGAAGCTATTGTTCAAGGAATTGCAGAAATAATAGAAAGGTACGTGCAGACTAAAATTTTAAAAGAACAGCCTATATTACCAGATATTCCTCTGGATTACATTAGGAAATTTGATTATATCTATGATATGTATAAAATCTTAATGGAAAATAAAAACTATACCATTTTATTAAAAGATTGTAGCTTTGGTGGGAAATATCCTGTAGCCGCTCTTGTGATTATTGAAAAAAACACGGGGCGTTTTGGAGTTAAATTGGGTTGCCATCCAAATTTTGCGATAGCTATGGAACGAGCTTTCACAGAAGCTACTCAAGGACAAGATATTTTTGAATACACGAATCGAAGTATTATAGATTTTGAGAACAAGAGAGTTAAGGATCAAACCAATATATCAAATAGCTTTAAAACTGGCCATGGTTATTTTCCTTTTCAGATGACAATTCCTCGCCTAGAAGGTTTTGTGGAAATGGAGGATGTTAGTTTTCAAACCAATAAGGATTTGTTAATTAATTGGGTTAAAGAGCTTGAGAAAGATGGATTTGATATTTTAATTCGTGATGTATCCTATACGGGGTTTTATTCCTATCATGTTATTATACCTGGTTTATCAGAACTTGTTTCGGTTTCACCTGCTAGGAGGAGATTAAATAACACGAGGATCTATTTGACTCAAATCCTGAACCATGGAATTGAAACAATTAAGAAACCAGAGCTGGACTATTTAATTTCGATTTTAAATTATTTTAGAAACAGCATCATGGAAAACAAAGTAAGCTCATTATATAAAATGGTTAATCCAGAAGATATTCCAGGTGAAAAATATGGAGTGGGTTCATCATATATGATTGCAATGTGTTATGCTTCGTTCGGAGATTTTAAAAAAGCAGAAGAATATATGATTGATATGATGAGATATATACCATATAAACTAAAAAGAGAGAAAAAATCGAAAGATATTGAGTTTTTCAATGTGACAAAAATGTATTTCTCTATCATGAAACAAAGTATAAAACATGAAAAGGCAATCAAGCTCCTAGGACCATTATGCGATCATTCAATTATCGAAAAAATAAACGAAATATTTAAGGATCCAAGTAAAATATTAAGTAATCAATACCCTACGAGTGAGTACTGGACTCAAGAAACTGACTTTCTACAAAGGATAGATAAGGCGACCAAACAACTTTGGAGTTATTATAGTTCAATTCAAGAAAATTGCTTAGTGCAATCAAATACCGCAAGCTTATTTCTTTAACAGGAAAGGAGGTGAGAGTATGAATAAAGATTCTTTGATAACCAGAGAAGAAATGGAAGAATTGAAAGCGTTAAAACTGGAAGATATAGACGCTGAGGAAATTCAGTTTTCCGAGTACGGGCATCATGCGGTTTATTCTCTAACTTTAGCTGATTTATAGGCTAAAACTAAAGCGGCGATTTTTCGCTGCTTTACATATTTGGAGGGAAGAATGATTTTTTATCTGCGTAATGGTAGAATTGTTTTATACAATGATATTAATAAGAAAGCCTATATATTAGATACAAAATCAAGTATAGTTTTTAAATCTATTGGTGACAATGAAAAACAATCAGCGTATGCAAAGAAACTACTAGATCTAAAGATAGAAAAAACAAAACAGATTAGTGAAAGGGCTAGATTTTTTAATGTAAAGCTCAATGGAATAACTAATGGAAACAAATATTATCTCAGTATTCTATATACCATATATATGATTTCACATTTTATTATTTTTCTATCGAATTTGCTTTATGGAAATGAATCCTATACAATCTTTAAAAATTGTTTAAAACATGGATTAGAAATATCTGCAATTATAAAGGTGTTAATAATTATTATTGTAATCCTCATTAGCATGGTCTTCCATGAACTTGCTCATATATTCGGTGCCAAGTTACATGGGGCTATAGTTCCGGAATTTGGAGTTAAATTTGCTCTGCTTAATAAAAAAATATACATTAAGCCTTATACAATAATTATTGGAAAAGAATTTTTAAGTTCTTACCAACAATTAGATTATCTCTTAGCCGGTATAGTATTTCATTTTTGGTTAGCAAATTTATCTTTTTTAGCCTTATCTCTTATTAATAATACAATTGGCCTTTATATTTGTCTCAGTGTATTTTGTTGCAACTTCATCTTTTCAATCCTAAATCTAATTCCGATTGGTCAAAGCGATGGTAGAAAGGCCCTAAACATTCAATTCAAAGTTAAAAATATTAGAGATGATTAATAAATTAGATATTAAAACCGCAAGAAAGTTGATATATGAACGTTTTATAGAGATAACGCCCGTTTTATAAAAAATAAGTCTTTACAAAATGGTTACAATGAGGTACACTATATATAAGCAATTTGGCATTGGGCCTAATTTGCTAAACTAAAGGGGCAAAGCCCCGAACAAAACAAGGAGGAATTGATGAACAGAAAACTCATCGCAATACTCATTGCAGCGCTCATGGTACTTTCCATTTTCGCCGGCTGTAAGAAAGACGACGAACCAAAGAAAGATGACGTTGCAGTGGACGATCAAAAAGATGATCAAAAGACTGAACCAAAAGAAGACGAGGACAAAGACGACGATGCTGAAGAGCAAAAGGAAATCGTTTGGAGAGAGACCGGTGGAAAGACCGCTACCTTGAACCAACACATTTACCAAACTTCTGCTGAGTCTGACGTTTTCAGTTTCATTCTACCAGGTCTAACTGCTGTTATTTATGACGAAGAAACTCAAAACTTCAAGTTCGTACCTGAGATGGCAGAAGAAATGCCCACCCACAGTGAAGACGGTCTCGTATGGACATTCAAACTCCGTAAGGACCTTCAATGGGCTGATGGAACTCCCATCAATGCACATACCTATATCTATTCTTGGAAAATGCAGCTCGATCCCAAACTTAAGAACCACAGAGGAAGAGACAGCTGGTTTGGTTCTGACCTTGAAGTTGTAAATGCTAAAAGATATTGGATGGGATATTCTGAAGACAATATCAAGATCCAAAAACAACAAGAAGAAGAAGCTGCTCTTGAAGCATTGAAAGCTGAAATCGACGCTATGGAAGATGGCGAAGAAAAAGAGAAAAAGCAAGCTGAATATGACGAGAGAAATGGCAAATTACAAGCTAACTGGGTAAACGTAGACGAAGCTGATCTTGCAGAAGGTGGATGTGAATGGGAAGAAGTAGGACTCAAAGCTCTTGATGACTACACTCTTGAAGTTACGCTCGCATTCGCAATGCCTGAAGTTGACTTCTGGCTAAGCTTCAACGGCGGACCAAAATCCCCCGTACGTGAAGAACTCTATGAAAAGGGAATGAATGAAGATAGAACCGAAACTACCTATGGTACTTCCTTAGAAATGATAGACTACTGTGGTACCTATATCATGACCCAGTGGGTAAGAGACCAGTACAAAGAGTTCGTTAAGAACCCCAATGCTCCTCTTGCTGATGTTTACACACCTGACAAAATCGAAATGCGTGTAGTTGAAGACGCCAACACCAACCTTCAATTGTTTGAAGCTGGCGAAATCGACGTAACCGGTGTTTCCGGAGACAACTACTCCAAATATGAAGAAGACCCAAGAATTGTCTTCAGCAGATCTACCGGTGCATGGTCCATGTTCATGAACATGACCTCTGACAAGCCAGGAAAAGAGTTCTTAAAAGACGTTAACTTCCGTAAAGCTATGTACTACGGTATGAACAGAGAAGCTGTTGCAAAAGACATCTTCAGAACTGCTATTCCTTGCCCCTATGTTGTTTCCACAGCTAAGATTGCCGATCCTAAGGCAGGACTCACCTTCCGTGAAACTCCCCAAGGAAAAGCTAACGAACCTGAGAACTTTGGTTATGATACAGAAATTGCCAAAGAATACTTTGACAAAGCTTATGAAGCTTACGGCAAACAAATGGTTGCTGAACTTCTTTACTTCGATAACTCTGACAACATGAAGAGAGTTGCTGAGTTCCTCGAGCAAGAGTTTGAAAACCTCTTTGGTGCCGATAGACTTGATATCCAACTTCGTGCTGTTCCTTGGAACCAATCCTATGACCTTCTCCAAGCTGGAGACTATGACATGGGATTTGGTGCATGGGTCGGAGGACTCTTCAACCCCTGGAGCTCCATGGAAGTTTACACCCAAGGATTTGGAATTAAAATTGACCAGTTCTTCTCTGACGAGTTTGATGAACTCTTCGAAAGAACCGTTAAAGGCGACCTTATCTTCAAACCCGAGGAAAGACTTGATGCACTTCAAAAGATGGAAGGAATGCTTCTTGACAACGTACCCTTCGTTCCCATCTGGGAAGCACGGGGCGCAATTCTATACGCCGACAGAATTCACCTCTTAACCAGAGAGTGGGTACCTGGAGTAGGATTTGCACCGTTGCAAGCTGAAATGGATCCCCTTCCCTAATAAAATAAGATAAGATATCCGTGGAAGGGGTCGCAAGGCCCCTTCCATTGGGTACTTTTTAAATATATAAGAAAGGAGTAAGGCATGACCAGATATATCATCCGAAGAGTAATACTGATGGTAATCACGCTATTTTTAATTATATCGGTATCATTTTTCTTCATGCACTCAATGCCCGGCAGTTTTGTCAATGACCCCAAATTGCCTGCTGATGTTCGTAAGGCCATGGAAGACAAGTACCATTTAAACGATCCTATGATTGTTCAATATGGTTATTTTATAAAAGATTTTTTAAGAGGTGACTTCGGTATATCCGTTAAGATTCAACCGAAAGTTCCTGTCAATAGGGTGCTTGCTACCAAGGTTCCCGTTTCCATGCAGTTAAATATTTTTTCACTTCTCTTATCCCTCCCCATAGCTGTGGTGCTGGGGATTTGGGCGGCCATACGAAAAAATAAGATTGATGACCATATTATTTCTATAATCATAATATTATTCATATCCGTTCCAAGTTTTATCTTTGCATCTCTTATGCAGTATTTCTTGGCTTTTAAATTGGGCTGGTTCCCAATTGTTACAACGGTGGAAACAAAACTTACATGGACCAAATTCCATTCTCTCATTCTTCCCATATTGGCGCTATCCTTCGGTTCCATCGCTGGAGTAGCTCGGTATATGAGGGCAGAATTGACAGAGGCATTGAACTCGGAATACATGCTTCTCGCCAAGGCAAAGGGTCTTAGCCAAGTACAGGCAACGACTCGCCATGCGATGAGAAACTCCTTTATTCCATTGGCCAATATTATTATCCCTATGTTTATCAATATTATGGGTGGTTCCTTGGTTGTTGAGAGAATCTTCTCCATCCCAGGAATGGGTAATATCATGGTGGACGCCATCAACGCTTTGGATTTTCCCTTAGCCATCGGTGTTCTTTTCTGGTTTACCTTGCTCAGTTTGGTCACCATTTTGATCGTGGACTTAAGCTACGGTATTATTGACCCGAGAATTCGTTTGGGAGGTAGAGAATAATGACAGAAAAAAATATGAATATTCCAAACATCCCCAAGGAAAAATTCGAGTTCCTTCAAATGGAGGAGACCTTAAGTGATGAGAATATCAAAGGAGAAGCCATTGGTTTCTTTAAAGATGCCATGCATCGCTTTGTACGGAACAAAGCCTCCTTTGTAAGTTTTATCATCATTGCCATATTGGTTCTCATGGCAATTTTTGGACCGGCTATGAACCATTACACCTATGAACAACAAGATCTTAAAGCCATTCACATGCCTCCCAAGGCAGAGGCTTTGAGTTTTATGAAATTATTTGACGGTACCAGAACCCGTGAGATTAGAGAGACCAGTATCCAAGATAAGTATAAGGATTCCTATGTGGATACTTTGGGAAGTCGTGAGATTATGGGTGTCAAGATGGTTACCATCCGTTACGATGCTTATAAACAAGCCGGACTATCCGAAGATCAAACCTTCTGGTTTGGTTCCGACTCCCTTGGTCGAGATCTTTGGACCCGTCTATGGAGAGGTTTGAGAATTTCCTTCCTCATTTCCCTCATTGCCATGTCCGTGAATATTTTGGTCGGTATCGTATACGGTGCCGTATCTGGTTACTATGGCGGTTGGGTGGACCTGATCATGCAGCGTATTGCTGAAATCATCGGAGGAATCCCATATCTCGTCATCGTTATTCTCTTCGTGTTCTATTACGGTCCCGGTATTATCCCCATTGCACTTGCCATGTGTCTCACAGGCTGGATTAATACTGCAAGGATGATTCGTGGACAGTTCTTCAAATATAAGGAAATGGAATATGTACTTGCTTCCAGAACCTTGGGAGCTTCGGATAGAACGTTGATCTTCCGTCACATTCTGCCCAACGCCATCGGTATTATCATTACCATGTCGGCATTGGCCATACCAAGTGCCATCTTCGGTGAATCCTTCCTAGCCTATCTAGGTCTTGGAATTCAGGCTCCCGAGTCATCCGTAGGTGTGCTTTTGGCAGAAGGACAGAAGGTATTGTTAGAACATCCCCACTTGGCGCTCTTCCCATCCATTACCATCTCCATCTTGATGATTGCATTTAACTTGATGGGTAACGGACTGAGAGATGCCTTTGACCCGACCTTGCGTGGGATTGAATAGGAGGTAAAACATGGAAAACAAGGATAATAACAAAAGACTATTAGAAGTTAAAGACCTGTATGTTACCTTTAACACCTATTCAGGAAAGGTACACGCCGTCCGCGGTGTGAGTTTCGAAGTGAACAATGGAGAAACCCTTGCCATCGTAGGAGAGTCAGGCAGTGGAAAATCTGTAACGGCAAGAGCTGTTATGGGTATCTTAGCTAAAAACGCTAATATTGAATCCGGGGAAGCAATTTACAAGGGAGTGGATCTTTTGAAACTTCCTGAGAGCAAGATGGCCGAATATCGTGGGGACCAAATCGCCATGATCTTCCAGGACCCCTTGAGCTCCTTGGACCCCGTTATGAAAATTGGTCGCCAGATTATGGAGGCCGCCAGATTAAACCATGGTATGAGCTCGGCAGAGTCAAAGAAAAAAGCCATTGAACTCATGGATGCAGTAGGAATTCCCCAACCGGAAATTCGCTACACCCAGTATCCCTTCCAATTCTCCGGTGGGATGCGTCAGAGAATGGTTATCGCAACGGCTCTTGCCTGTGATCCCGATCTTCTCATCTGTGACGAGCCGACCACCGCTCTAGACGTTACGGTGCAGGCAAAAATCTTGGAACTCATTAAAGAGTTGCAAGAAGAGAGGAACATTGGTGTAATCTTCATTACCCACGACCTCGGTGTTGTGGCCAACCTTGCTGATAAGGTTGCCGTCATGTACGCCGGAAAGATTGTGGAATATGGTACTGTGTATGAGATTTTTGAGAAACCTCGTCACCCCTACACCATGGCCCTATTGGCAGCGATGCCCGATTTGGAAACAGACTCCAATTACGAACTCTATTCCATCCCGGGAGCTCCACCAAACATGATGTTCCCTCCAGTGGGAGATGCCTTTGCGCCTAGAAACCAATTTGCATTGAAGATTGACTTGGAGCAACAACCGCCCTACTTTGACATTTCAGAGACCCACCGTGCAGCGTCCTGGTTACTGCACCCCGATGCACCGGATATTGATATGAAGGCATTTAAGGATCAAGTAAGTGAGCTTGGTCAAGTCACCAAGTTTAAGCATACGGAGAAGGAAGAACCTCTTCTGAGTGTTCGCAACTTGAAGCAATACTTCAAGAGTGGACGGGGTAAGAACAAGATGGTTGTCAAGGCCATTGACGATGTCAGCTTCGATATTTACAAGGGTGAGTCCTTCGGTCTCGTAGGAGAGTCTGGATGCGGTAAGACCACAACAGGTCGTACCATCATTCGTCTATATAAGCCCACCGATGGAAGTATTGTCTTTAAAGGACAGGAAATTTCTGGTAAGCTAACCAAGGACGAAAGAAAGATGGTTAACCAATCCATGTCTATGATTTTCCAAGACCCTGTGGCATCGTTGAACCCCAGAATGACCGTTAAGGAAATCATTGGAGAAGGTTTACGAATCAATAATTTGACCGCTTCCGATGAAGAGATGAACGAATTGGTAGTCCAGATGTTGGAGACCGTAGGTCTAAACAGAGAGCACGCCAACCGCTATCCTCACGAATTCTCTGGTGGACAGAGACAAAGAATTGGGGTTGCCCGTGCGCTTATCACCAACCCGGATTTCGTCATTGCTGACGAGCCTATTTCTGCTTTGGACGTAAGTATCCAAGCGCAGGTATTAAACTTGCTCAACTCTATTAAGAGAAAGCTCGGTTTAACCGTTATGTTCATTGCCCATGACCTTTCCGTTGTTAAATATTTCTCCGACAGAATCGGGGTTATGTACTACGGAAAGTTGGTAGAAGTTGCAGAGAGTGAAGAGCTTTACAGAAATCCGCTGCACCCTTATACAAAGGCGCTGCTGTCGGCCATTCCCATTCCCGACCCCAACATTGAGAAGGGCAGAAAGCATATTCACTACGATCCCAGTATCCATGATTATTCCACCGATAAACCATCGATGGTTGAAATTAAACCGGGACACTTCATCTACGCCAACGCTGCAGAAGTGGAAGAATATAAGAAAGAAATCAAATAAGAATGGGGGGGAAGTCTTCGGATTTCCCCCTTTCTCTTTAGGGAGGACATATGAAGGTTAAATCTTTTTATTTAAAGGCATTTGTTATCTTATTTGCCATTACCATTTTATTATCGATTTATATTGAGTATACGAGAGATAGGAGCCCCTTACGGTACTTGACCTCCAGAGAATTGACCCCTGAAGTGGTGGGAAGAATCAATCGGCTTTCCATTATTTATACATTTTTGATTGTGTATTTATTGTTTTTGGTAGCTATGTGTTTTTTCAGGGTATTTCAATTGTTAATTAGTCCCTTGGTCAGTGGAAATGTGTTTAAGGTTGCCACTTGCTTTCTTTTGTACTTAGGAGGGATTATTGTCGCCATTCGTGGGTATTCCTATTTGTTCATCGCCGATGTGCTTTTGAGTAAGACGGGAAAACTTCGGCTTGACGCCTTGAGTACGGTCTATCCCCATGTGGTCATTGTGGGTATGCTTATCTTGGCTTATTATCTCAAACTTTCCATCGTGGATGATTTGAAGAAGAAACATGAGGCTTTTCAGACCGATAGAAATGAAGCCTTTCAAAAGTTTGATACATTAAAGGAGATTATGAATGTTCGGCAGAATTTATCAGAAGATACAGACCTTTCTTCAGGAGAAGAATAAGCAAAAACTTGGAGTTCTTTGGTTTTTTCTTTTTATCTATGTTGTGGTAGGGATTCTCATTGAAAGTGTCAGAGTGGCAGAGATTCCGCAAATCATTAGTCAAAACCAACGAACACCGGAGATTATCGCACGAATTCATAAGTATACAGCGCTACACACCTTTTTATTGTTGACCGTTGGTATTTTGGCCATTGCGGCATTTGTGGATGCCATACGATATATGTTCAGTCATAGGGTGGGACATCCCAAGCGATATTTTATATTTGTCTTTATCTGTGATTTAATTTGCCTAATGCTCTTATTGAAAGGTTTCTTTGGTATTTGGCGTGCAGATCATTGGCTCTATAAAACAGCAGAATTGGTTGTTCCCATTGGTGAGACAATACTTCCTCTCATTGGTGCTGTAGTTATGTTGATGACGAGTCATCTTTTACGGATGCTTTCCGATCGGCACAGAAAACGTGCATGTGAAAAAGAGAGGGAGATGGAAACCGATATCGCACTGCGAATGAAAAAACTAAGGGAGAGACTGTAATGGCATATAACTATAATTTGACCAAACCCAAAACACCGCCCAAGAAGTATTTGAGTTTTTCACAATTAACGCTCTGGATGGTCTGTGCCACAGCCGGCTATCTTTTTGCGAAGGTTTTTTTGGAACCCTATATTTTGTATTCCCTCATACGGGAGGGGAGTGCGACATTTCCAGACTTTTATACTTTGACAGGCTTTCAGCCTGGCTTTTTGGGTGTGCTTTATAAATTCTTGATATATTTCGGAAGGACCGCTTTACCCATTGCCGTGTTTCTTTCTATTCATTTTTTACGTATCGGTGGAAAGAAGGTGCTGGCCAGTTTTTTCCTATTTGCTTTGGCCTCTGAAATTCTTTCCAATTGGATGATGGGACGTTCCCTATTCGATTTTATCCAATTTACTTGTATTACGCCCATGTTTTTGGGTTTGCTAGCCACAGCGGCATGGGACAAATGTAAACCATGGCCTTGGGCAAGGGCCTTGGTGGCCATTGCATTGTTGAGCCTATGTTTTGTGATGGACAGTCCCATTGCTTTTATGGTTGGATTCTTTTATCTATTTCATTTATATTTTGAGCCAAACTATGGTGTACAATCTATTTTTACGGGGATTCTATCTATTTTATGCACCACCATGTTGCTTGGTGCCGTGGGGATGTATTTTTATGACCCCAAAAAGGAGACCCCAAGAAATTTCTTTGATGCCATCGGCTCAGGTTTTCTTCTATTTACTTTACTGCTCCATTTGTTGAGCATCTATTTATTTTCTTAAGGAGGTCCTATGGACATTCAACAATATGTTGGAAAAACTTTAATTGGTTGGATTTATTATAATGAAAATTATAACCACGGAGAGCACTCCAATTTTGTAAATCGTGTATGTTATGTATATCCTAGATATATTTTAGAGGAAGAGGGGAGACTTAGCCCCATTGATCCCAATGATTTTCCTTTGCTGGGAAGCTTTGAAGTTCGAATTCAGGGGGGATTTTCTTCTGAAGAAATTATACAGCGGCTGACCCACTTGGTTACCATTAAGTTGAATGTGGTACCCGAAGAGGACCGCAATCAACAGAACAATTATTATCGTTTGAAGTTCAATCCATCCTATGGAGAGGACGTAAGTGAAGTTTGGTTGGATCGTTTCAAGGATCCAAAGTTCTATCAAGTCATTCGTACCGATGCTACCATCGAGGAAATATTAAGAGATAAAAGGTTAGATGTTATTTTTGATCAATTATTTACCAAGTATATTGTATTAAAGAATAAAGAGGGATTCTTTGGACCCTTTGATTATTTCCACGAAAAGGATGGCATTCGATTGGCAGCATTAGAAGCCAATGATTATCATGTTTTGAAGCCAGATCCCACCCATTTGTCAAAATCTGTGTACCGTGTTGAGGATCGGGCAGACAATGGTGTGGACCTTGTTTTAGAGTCTTCCATGGGGACAGTTGCAACGGCAAAAGAGTCCTATGACTTTATTAGTGACGAAATGCTGGTTGCCCAAATTTTAAAAACCTTTGAATCTTCCTCTTCTTTCCATCGCTTGGATATAGAAGAATTGAAGCGAGTGTTAAATGAAACCATTCGAGGCAATGGCGGTTTAAAGTATACGAAGAATCGCTTGGATAGGATTCGGGATATCATTAAAAAAACAGAGGATGAAGATGATCTATTGAGTAGAATCGCCTTTTTCCTTATGGAAGATGAGGCCAACCAGGACTATGTTCTTCGTCTTATCATTGATAGTAGATTTCATGAACTGGAGCAAAGAGCGAGTTTCTTCATTGAAATTCGAGAAAAGCTCAAAGATTTGGAGCGTGAAAAGCAGGCTCTTGAGGCTGTCATCGAGTCTATGAGTGTGCAAAAAGAGGAGGCTGAGGCCTACTTATTGCGGGAACATCAAGAATTGAGCAATTCTTTGAATGCTAAGATAGAAAGTCTAGAAAAGACAATCCAAGAAAAAGAAGATCTTTTAATCGACCTTTCAGGAAAAGAAATCCGCCATAGTTCCATCCATGCATTGGATGAGGAGATTGGTCACCGGAGGGGAGAGCTCAAGGATTTGCAGCAGATGGTCCTAGATGTTCAGAAGGAATTGGATCAATCCATCGCTGATTTCAAGAGTAAAAGTAAGATTCTCGGCCATGAATTGCGAGAAGAGGGATTCCAAGAAATGCTTTCCACCATTAAGGGATTGAAGAATTTTGATGAGGATGAAGTGTCAATCGTTGAAACGTGTTCGTTTGTCGATTTTCCACAGATGATAGATTACATTCATTACCAGATGAATTACAAAGAAAATCACCGTATTTCAAGAAATATGGTGGTGAATTTGCTCTTGGCCATGGGGGATAATTCCATCGTCAATTTGGTGGGTCCGACAGGATCTGGAAAAACGTCTACGGTTCTGGCTTTTACCAAAGCCATGGGCTTGACAGAGGCCAATGGTCGCTTTTTGTGCGTGAATATCGATCTGGATATTCGATCCATTCGTGATCTTGTTGGATATTTCAATCCCATGACCGGTGAGTTGGTAAAGAACAATCGACGGTTGTATGATATGTTTAGGACTGCAGAGGGAGAATTTGATGGAGTTGCGCCGATGGTGATTCTTTTAGACAATGGAGATCTTTCCACTCCGGAGCACTATTTATCATCTTTGCTGGAAAGAGAGAACCACTGCACCAAGATCAATTTGGGATCCGGTTGCGAAATTGAGATTCCAAAGCATGTGAGAATTTTTACCACATTGGCTGGTGACCACACGGGAATGGAACTTTCCCGTCGATATTATGATAAGACGGTTTCCATACGCGCAGAGGAGAAGACCCGAGCCTTTTTGGCCAAGCCAGGAGAAACCTATGATTATAGGGGAGCTATCGATTTTTATCAGCTAGATGCTTTTCTTTCAGAGCTCCCGACCATACCATCTGAATTGGAAAGTAAATTGTATGATTTCTTTGATTTGTTTAAAGGACAGGGAATCTATCTTAGTGAACGGGTGAAAGAGAAAGCTTTAGCCTATGTGGCAAGAGCATCCAAATGGATGAACACCCATGCCGGTGGAGCCAAGTTTTTGCCAGTGGAACTTGCGGTCTTACAGTATTTGCTGGCTGGATACACGGCTGCGGAGCTGGGAGATCGAATGATGGAAAGCCTTCTTGCGGAATCCAATAGTATGAGTCTTTTAAACCATAGACTAGAAATGCTACAGAGGGAGAATACACTATCCTTCCGTTCTCTTGGAGATGGTGGTATTGTATGAGATGCTTCCTTGCCTTGAAATGTCACTTTCCAGAAGATGACATGATTGTAAATTTAACTCCCGGGGAAGGGGAGCATGGATTTGCCAAGGGATGTATCTATGAAAATGGCTTATATTCCATTACATTTGCCTATTATGGAGATCGAAAGATCAAAGAAGGGGAAGTGTATATTGAAGATCAGTTGATTGCAGAGCTGGAAAATATGGAAGAATCTGGGGATCGGAAATCCATGCGCTTGATGTATAAGACCCATTATGGATATAAGGATCGGGGGTATCCCTTTCTCATGCTCCTCGATAGTATTCGAATAAAATTGACGGTCACTTTTGAGGACGGAGAGGAGATGCTTCTAACGTCCAATCAGATATTGGTCGTAACAAAAAATGCCGAGGACAGAACCAACATCGCAGAGATGCTTCATTATATCGATGGCGGAGAAGCCCTTCGTATGGGAATCTTCAAGGGGGCCGATGACGGTCCGACCATGATTTTTAAACTCAATACCTATTTGGCAGAGGTCATCACGTTTTTCGAGAGATACGGTTCCCAGTACGTGGAGATTCTTACGTCGGGAAATAGGAAAAAAGAAATAGGCTGTTGCAAGTTGCCGGGCATCCATTTTGCTCTCGGATCCTCGAAAAAAATCCTGGGTGTGAAAAAAAGAGAGGCCATGGAGCTGGTACAATTTTTACGATTATTATTTCACCGATCTCTTTCCATTTATCAGAGTTTTGTTTCTCTTTGGGATTCCTATCGAATAGAATATACATCATTGAAAGCTTGTGTTCCCGAAGAATTTTCAGCTCCCATCTTAACGGCCCACTCCATTCGAAGTGAAAGAGCTGCAAGAGAATGTAGTCGATTGTCAAGACACTTGTCCTCATTGCTTCGTATTTTAAAAGCCCTGCCAAGAATTTTGGGAGAAAAATCCACTCCCTATCCAGAATACCCTCGGGAGCAGTATGCCAATCCCATTCTTTTTGATTTGATGGTTCGGTGGCCTTTGGGAAATCAAAACGCCATTCAGCCGGAAGATTTTATATTTCAAATTGATTCTTTAAATAAATTATACGAATATTATTGTTTGGTAAGATTGTTGCGATTTTTCAGCAAACAAGGCTATGTGCCCGATGGGATGGCCGATGATAGTTTTCATTATGAAACCAAAAACATGGTTTTTGAGAATGAAAAAAACGTACTAAATACCTATTACCGAAGAAAGGGCGAAGTTCATATGACCCTCTATTTTCAACCATTGATCTATAGGGATCGGGTTGTCAATGGATTAGAGCTTGTTCGTACCACAGGAGCCGATAGTAATTTTTCCACTTTCAATAAGACGGGGAACTACTATTCGCCTGACTTTATCATAAAGATGGAAGGCCATAGGACCCTTTATCTCATCCTTGATGCCAAGTTCCAAACGAGACACACGATTTTAAAAGGGCATATGGATCAAGTAATTTCCAAATATTATACGCAGGTCCGTTCCATTGATGGAAAGAGAAATCAAAAGGTTTATATCTTGCAGGGAAGAACAGACACCTACACCAACAATCTTTGGTCCTATGAAAACAGCGATGCTTTGGGGGAACACTTTATTTCAGATTTTGGTATTTTACAGTTCTCTCCAGACATATCCGGCAACGGAGAATTTCAAAAAATGCTTCTTACCATGGAAAACTATTGCATGAAAAAAGAGCCCATAGTCCTGAACTAGGGCTCTTATTTACGCATAAGAAAATCCACCAAGGGGGTGGATTCTTATTTCAAACAAAACAATAGGAGTACTATTATAATACCGCTCATTCGGTTTGTATAGGTTACAAAATAGTTAAAATCTAGGAATTTATATTTCAATCATGTTACAGACAATTAAATTGTTTTACCTTTTTTGGGTATAGATAGTTGAGGAGGAGATCATGTTATTTAAAGATGTTCATGTAATGGATCCGGTCAGTGGATTGGATGCCATAAAAGATGTTCTTGTGAATAAGGGAAGGATAGAGAGAATTGATGATTCGATAGAAGCCCCAGGAGAGGTTATTGACGGAAGTGGTTGCATCTTGGCACCATCCTTTTTTGATACCCATGTCCACTTTAGAGATTTTGGAGAATCGGAAAAAGACACCTTTGAAACCGGTGCAATGGCCGCTTTAAAGGGTGGATATACCACCTGTGTAGCCATGGCCAATACCAAACCTCCTCTGGATCGGGTGGAAAGGATTGAGGAGGCAAAAGAAAAAATTCGGAAGTTGCCTCTAGAAATTTTATTAAGTGCCAATATAACCATGGATATGAAGGGAAAAGAACTTACAGATTTTGAAGCTCTTTTAGATGCAGGAGTGGTTGGTTTCACAGACGACGGTTTACCCTTGGAGTCCATGAATATTATGGAAGAAGCCTTACGTTTAAGTGCCAAATACGATGTTCCTTTGAGCTTGCATGAAGAAGACCCCAAGTATATCGAACATGCTGGATACAATCATTCAGCCCCGAGAGAGGCAGAAATTTCTATCATTCAAAGAGACATTGAGATGCACAAAAGAGTTGGTGGAAGGATGAATGTTCAGCACCTCACTTCGAAAGAGGGGGTGGAACTCATCCGTCAAGGGAAAAAGGAATGCCCAGGTCTAACCTGTGAAGTCACTCCCAATCATCTTTTCTTTACGGAAGAGGATGTAGAGACCTATGGAACTCTATTAAAAGTAAACCCTCCATTACGAACAGAAGAAGATAGGCAAGCTTTGATTGAGGGATTAAAAGATGGAACCATTGATTTTATTGCCACAGACCATGCTCCTCATACCAAGGAGAACAAGTCTCGAGGCACCTATGCATCCATGTCGGGTATCTTATCTTTAGAGACCGTATTTTCCATGGCAGTGATGAAACTACTGGATCCAGGTCACTTGACCATGATGGAGATACTTGAAAAACTTTCTACCAATCCAAGAAAGCTATATAAACGAGTCCAACCCATTGCAGTGGGAGAAAGGGCAGACCTGGTGCTTTTAGATCCAAACCAAACCTATAAGTATAGCTTTACCGTCAGCAAATCAGAGAATACACCGTTGTTGGGGCAGGAATTAAAGGGTCTGGTTCGGATGACCATGGCCGGTGGAAAAGTTTTATATAACAACATGAAGGGAACATGGAAATGAAAATAGGCTTGATTGTAAACCCTCTTTCCGGCATTGGTGGCGCAGCTGCCTTAAAGGGAAGTGATGGAAAAGAAATTGTGAAGGAAGCTCTCCGCAGAGGAGCAAAACCCAAAAGCAACGAGAAGGCACGTCGAGTGTTTTCCATTTTAAAAGACCGCGGTGCCTTGCCCGAGATTGTGGCAGCCCCTGGACAGATGGGCTCTCATATGTTGCATGATCTGGAAATTCCCCATCAAGTTCTTGGAGAAATAGGGGAAGAAACCAGTGCGCTAGATACGAAACATATTGCCCAGTTGATGAAAGATGAGGGAATTGATCTTCTGGTATTTGCTGGAGGAGATGGAACGGCAAGGGATATTTTTGATGCAGTGGGAGAACATCTTCCGGCCATTGGAATACCAGCGGGGACGAAGATGCACTCTGCAGTTTTTGCCAATACGCCGGAGGCCTGTGCTCAAGTCATTGAAGCATTTGCCAAGGGGGAAGGTTTTGAAAATCGTATGCAAGAGGTGATGGACATTGATGAAGAGGCTTTTCGTCAGGAAAGGCTAGAGGCAAAGCTATACGGCTATTTAACGGTTCCCTTTGTCCAATCTCTGGTACAAAGTTTAAAAAGCGCAAGAAGTCGAAGTGAGGCCAATGATGTGGAGACAATTTGCCAGTTCATGGTGGATTCCATGGAAGAAGATGTTCTATACTTTGTGGGAACCGGTTCCACATTGCGACCGATTTTAACACTTTTGGATTTACCGGGATCTCTCTTGGGAGTCGATGCGGTGTATAATGGCAAATCCATGGGCACAGATTTGACAGAAGAAGATCTTTTAGCACTATTGGATCGGTATGACCGTGCAGAAATTATCGTTACTGTCATTGGTGGACAGGGCTATCTTTTTGGACGTGGGAATCAACAATTTTCACCCAAAGTCATCCGTCGAGTAGGGAAGGATCATATTCGAGTGCTGGCCACCAAATCAAAATTGCTTTCTGTGAAGGGGGCTCTCTTGGTGGATACGGGGGACCACGCCTTGGATGAAGAATTGAAAGGATATGTAAAAGTCATCACGGATTATGGTATGTATACCATGAAAAAAGTACAATAAAAAATCACCCATAGGTGATTCCCCAACCCTGCATAGGCAGGGTTATTTTATGTTAAGAACATCCTTTAATTTTAATGTGGAGCCCTTTCTTTGTACTTGCAAGGCATTGGTAATCATTTTCGCCAATTCACCCCTCGTGATAGTGCGATTGTTCTTGAGGTTGATTTCATCACGGATTCCAAGAGTTTCACTAAGGGTATCTATGAGATCCCAATTCTTTGCTTCTTCCTCATATCCCAACAAACGAAGCAAGATGGTCTCCACTTCTTTTGCGGTAACTTCCATATTCACACCAAAGGTATCGTTCCTGATTCCTTGAACAAACCCAAGTTCGACAGAACGTAGGATGTAGGGATAATAGTAGGCGGAAGGTTTTACATCTTTAAAAGGTAGGGCCTCAGAATTCTCAGTTTCAACTTCCTTTGAAACTTCCTCTCCATGGAGGCGAATGATGATGATGACCAAATCTTGGCGCGTCAAAGTCTCGTGCAACATGAGATTTCCTTGTCGATCTCCCTTTAGAATGGAGAGTTTCTCTAATTGACGAGCTTCCTTTAGAAAATATGAATTTGTATTGTCTTCTTCTGCGGAATACACATGAATTTGCAAGCAAAAAAATGTGATCAACAGTATGAGAAGAAAAATTTTATACCATATTCTCTTCATGACCTTCACCTTTCTATCTATATCATACTATGATTTGATATAGCTTGCAACTAGAAAGGACTAGTTTTAATTGAATCGTAATATTGGGATTGAAAGGGAGATGTAATACGTTTGTAATGGATTTTTGTCTAATGGAGTGGTACAATAAACGTAGAATAGCCTTAGCGTACAAGTCATAATTACAAATTAGGAGGTAACTATGTTTAAAATGAAAACCATGGTGTTAACCATAACAATTGTGGCCCTAGCTCTGTTTTTAGCAGGAAACCACGTATTGGCTGCAACTTTTAGTGACGTCCCAGCAAATCACTGGGCCAAGTCTTATATTGATCGCTGCACGAATGAAGGGATTATCAAAGGATACCCTGACAATACATTTAAGCCATCCAACGAAATTTCATTCACGGAAATTTCCAGTCTTTTGAGTGGATTATTAAATGTGACAGAAAGTGAAATGCAGGCGGCAAATACGACCTACGGACAAAAAATTATTCAACTCAATGTGCCCGATTGGGCTCGTCCCGCCGTCCTTAAATGTCTATATAAGGGTGTGTACTCCCTTTCCAACTTAGAAACGGCTGCCAACGCAGGAATGCTTGATGATACCAAGGGAATGGCTGTAACAAGAGCCAATTGTGCTGTATTTTTCTCTCAAGCCATGGGACTCTCTTCTCAAATGGGAACCACGGGCCTAACCTACCATGATTTGAATTCCATAAGTGAAAGTGCTAGACCCCACATCGTTGCACTACAAAAAGTAGGTGTACTCAGCGCCCAAGGAGATGGATATGGTTACTTCCATCCCATGAACGGCATTGATAGAGCATCCATTGCAAAGATGCTAACCGTTGCCATTGATTATCTTAAAAAGAATCCAGGCACGACACCTACACCGACTCCTACGGTTTCCATTAAAACAGTCAGTGGTCATGTGAAGAATATCTCCTCTTTCGGAGGCCAAAACTATATTATTATCACAAAAAGTGATGGAAAAGATGAAGCCTACTCCATTGATGTTTCCACAAAAGTTACGGTGGATACCTTGCCCGCTTTTGTAACCCAAATTAAAGAGGGCATGGAAGCAACGATCACCTATGATGATGCCACCAAGAAAGCCATGACAGGAATTTTCAAAATGGCAGAAAGCAAGGTGGAAGGAATCATTTATGAAATCCCAAGATACGGGAAGAAAGTGGAAGTCGAATATAAGTCTGGATCCACCACAAAAACCGAAGAATTCGATTTT
>JAUNVC010000029.1:0-3989 GCA_030537875.1 Tissierellia bacterium
AGATTTCATTTCTTTTGCTACAAATATATAGCAAAACCAAACACATCATTTGAACAATAACGACTGTAATTCACACAGGTTCTAGGAATGGAAAGTAGGATGAACAATGTCTTATTGCTTATTCTCGATTGAATATATAGTTCAACGTTAATGCCCTCTGCTCAAGAAACTCGTTTTCAGACGAATAAAGACATTTTTTATATCAATATACTCTGAAGAATATGAGTCGAGTCAAATTTTACTACTATTTTGATCAATTCTAATTCTTTAAACGATGAGCATCCAAAGCCATAGTCTAAAGACTAATACACCACTTTTTATAGGTGGTGAGTAAACCATATAAATGTTAGAAGTCGGAGGAGGGACCTTCGGGTAACTTAATTAAGGCGGGAGATTTTGTTAAGAAGAACAGAATGCAGTCGAACGATTAAAATATTTAGCTAAAGAAGAAAACGACGTTTGATATAACAATGTTTCAATTTTTTACAGTCGTTATAAATACAATAAGGATATTCAGATCTTTGGTGACTATGCTTTTTTACGACTCTCTTGTATCATCCGGTGTAGCGATGTCGTGACACTTTCATTTCTTAAACTCTTGGCTCTATAGTGATTAATTAAACGATAATAAAAACGAATATTTTTAAAGAAAGAAGCCTACGAAGACTGTGGTTCAGTACTTTGTAGGCTTCTCTCTTTAGGAACGATCAGGACAGCCTCTATGCGATCTTCCAGCCTATGGTATGCTCTCGCATATTGACAAAGTCTCTGTATGTTCCCTCTTTCTGCATGAGTTCTTCATGTTTGCCGGTGGCTTCAATTTTTCCGGCTTTGACGACGATGATTTGATCGGCGTTCATCACTGTTTTCAACCGATGGGCAATCATAATGACGGTCTTTTTATTCGTCAGTGCTTTTATTGCCTCCTGGATTGCTTTCTCGTTTTCTGGGTCGACATTGGCAGTCGCCTCGTCAAAGATGATGATTGGCGCGTCTTTCATAATGGCTCTTGCAATCGAAATTCTTTGCGCTTCTCCGCCTGATAGAGAGGAGCCGCCCTCACCGATGATGGTATCAAAACCATTTTCGAATTCCATAATGAAATCATAACAATGGGCTTTTTTTGCCGCTTCTTCCACTTCTTCTCGAGTGGCATTAGGCGTGCCAAATTTGATGTTATTTTCTATGGTGTCATTAAATAAATAGACATCTTGGAATACGACGGAGATATTGTCCCATAGTACATCCAGTTTATAGTCTTTAATATTCCTCCCACCTAAAGTGATTTCTCCAGCGTCTACATCCCAAAACCGTGCAATTAAATTGGTGATGGTGGTTTTTCCAGACCCTGAAGGACCAACGATGGCGGTTGTAGTGTTTTCTTTTATGTTGAAATTCACATCGTCCAAGATTTTTCTTTTGTCGTAGGAAAAATCAACATGTTTAAAGGCAATACTTCTATTTTCAGGAATGATATTTTGCCCATCAATATCCATAACCGGTATGTCGCCCACTTCGTTGATGGTATCCATGCTAAACTTCAAAAGCTTAAACATGTTTACAAATGCCCCTGCGGTTTCTAAATGGGTAAAAAGCATGTAGGACACAATAAGCATCATGATGGCTTCATACACTGGCATATTACCGGCGATATATTCGGATATTGATAAATAGATGATGACAACTGCCAGGGTTCTTGTTACCAATGTTTGTAGAAAAATGATTGGCAAAAAGGTAGTCTCCAATCGTGTATTGACTTTTTTATTCTTTTCAATTTCTTGTAAGTATTCAGAGTCTCTGTTGTCTTTTAGATTGAAGGATTTAACAATTTGCATGCCCTGCACATATTCCAGTGTCTTTTCTACTAATGACGTGTCGCATGCTACTTTCTCTTTAGAAACTTCTTCTGACTTCTTATTAATAAGCCCTAATATGAGAAAGAAAATAATCAGAGCCAGCACAGAGACCATTCCTATTTTTAGATTGAAGGCCAATAAGAGTAGGGTAATGATAAACCCATTAGTCAGTCCTGAGGTAAACTGCATCATGACGATAGTCGCTGTCTCTTGCACAGAATTACAATTGTTTGTGGCAATACTTGAAATTTCTCCAAGGGACTTTCTGCTGAAAAAACCCATGGGCACATATTTTAGATGATCGCCGATTTCTATTCTTTTTTCAGCTGCTACACCATAGCCCACTTCTGTTTGAGCCATACTGGTTTGTGCTTTTAAGTATGTGGCGACGGCGATACCTCCAAACATGATTAAAAATGAATAGAGAATGGTGGATACAGTCAATTGATTTTCGATAATTGCTCGAATAATCATATACATTGCAATAATTTTTGCGACTTGAAATAGGGATTCCAAGACGGAGAGGAATATCGTTTTTCTAAATTTATTCTTATCTTCTCCTATGAAGTTTTCAAATTCTTTAAATATGGTAAACATCAGCTCACCACCTCATCCTTGTATTCCATATGCGCATTGAACATATTTCTATATAGCGCCGATTTTTCCATAAGCTCTTCATGTGTTCCTGTGGCTTCCACTGTTTTGTTATTCAGAAGGATGATTTGATCTGAATTAACAATGGTGGAAAGTCTATGAGCTACTACAAGAAGCGTCTTGTTTTTAATCAACTCTGAAATAGATCTTTGAATCAACTCTTCGCTTTCGGGATCTGTATAAGCGGTTGCTTCATCGAAAATGACAATAGGAGCATCTTTGATCATCGCCCTTGCAATACATATCCTTTGCCTTTCTCCTCCTGAAAGACTAAGCCCTTTAGAGCCCACCATCGTGTCATATCCATTTTCAAGAGACATGATAAAATCGTGGACACCGCATTTTTTACATATTTCTTTTATCTCTTCTTCTGTTTTTTCTCTGTCCCCCATTTTCAGATTTTCCATAATACTCATATTAAAGAGATAATCTTTTTGAGAAACATAAGCGATGATTTTATTGAGATCTGTCAGAGAGATATCTTTGATGTCTACATTACCTATTGTTATTTGTCCAGAATCTGTTTCGTAAAAAGAAGTGAGCAGTTTCGTAATGGTACTTTTTCCGGAACCAGATGGGCCTACGAGAGCGCTTACAGTATGCTCTCTAATATCAAGATCGATATTCTCGAGAACTTTTTCTTCTTTGTAACCGAAACTCACATTTGTAAAGCGAATATTATAGTGCTTTATTTCTTGCTTGCTTGTTTCCGGCCTAATGAGATCATCTTCTTCCAGTATGGTAGCTATCGTTTCAAAGGTCTTGCCGGCTAGCGCTATATTATCCATATGTCCAGCTGCTTGTAGGAGCGGTAAGAATAGAGCAAAGTTTAAAAGCATGATCATGATAAAATCATCAAATGCCAATGTGTCGTTAAGATACATCAATGAACCAGCAGGTAATACCACCAGTATAGTTGAAGGGAGTAAGGTAAAGACGATCGCCATTCCAAAAACGTTTTCTCGCATCCAGTCGATTGCTGAATTGGCAGCTTCTTTCACCGCACGGACGAGGCGTCCATACTCTTTGCCGGACTGATTAAAGGCCTTGATCACTTCAATCCCATGGATATATTCAACAATCGTATTATTGAGTGTGGCGTTTTTCTTCACATAGTTATCAAATCGGTCTTGCATGTTTCTCATTTTAAAGAGATAGAGTCCCATAGAGATTGGTATTATAACGAGACTTAATAAGGCCAATTTCCAGTTGAGATGAAAGAGGTAGATTAAGGTAATAATAGAAATAAGCACATTTCCGGTTACTTCAGGAATGACGTGAGAAAAGGTGATTTCCACCTTGTCTACTTTTTCTACCATGATGTCTTTCAGTTTTCCCGAAGAGTAATCATCAATAAGGCCCATAGGAATTCTTGCCAATTTATCAGCCAATCGTTTTCGTATGGTTGCCAACAAATCAAAGGTCGCCGTATGGGACAATCCAGTTGATACTTTGTGAAATAGATTGCTACAGGTAAGC
>JAUNVC010000029.1:3999-4417 GCA_030537875.1 Tissierellia bacterium
TGTAAGCAGCACCAATAAATAAAGCAGATAAATGCTATAGTCCTGTATATTTTTATTCCCATCAATGAGCAACGATATGATCTTTGCAGATACAACATAAGGCAAAACAGTACAGGCAGCTGATAAAATAGAGAAGATTATGCTTAATGCGTAGTATGTTTTATGCATTTTTAAAAACTCTATCATGTAGTTTCTCATAGTTACTCCTTATTAAACTTAATAAATGAAATAAAGGCATTGAGATAACAAATAGTCATAGTTTCAAAATATGGACTTGCCTCTTTAAAAATTTTATTCTCTCAAAAAATAGTAGCTAACGTCATTATCGAATTCTCCACCATCAGTTCCAATATTCTCCTTGTATAGATGTAGACTGATGAATAAGATCCACCCAATTTTTACATCATTAATGACGCTT
>JAUNVC010000030.1:0-1678 GCA_030537875.1 Tissierellia bacterium
AGATAGGCTTTTTCGTCAGCTAAACGGATTTCATAACGATTTTTAATACCATATTTCTGACGAGCCATTTCAACAGATATTTCTTCTTTTTTTGCTAGTTCGTAATCTTTTTGGTAAAAGTTTAAATAAAACGGCGATTGTCTGGAACCAAAATAAAGAGAGAGTCCTTTGTTGAGCCGCTGCCCACTCTTAACAACAATTCCTCCTGTAAAATCAAAATTGCGAAAAGTGGTATCGACTAATCCTTGTTCAACTTTTTCTTTCAATTCAAATAAATCATAATTGGGATAAAGAAGAGAGAGATGTTCATCCAGAGCCAAATCAATTCGCGTAATTTTGGTGTCAATTATTAGACCTTCACCAAAAATATTCGATTGATAAAGCCGCCAAAAGAATGTCGTCCAAGTTTCTTCTTGTTCTTCTAGTACCAATTCATATTCTCGACAGCCTTGTCCACGCAGTTCAATCATCACTCCCATATCTAGGTTTTCTGGATTTGAGAAAACAAAGATGTCACTAAAAAAATAGCTTTCAGTATAATGATTAAAGCCATAGTTTTTGTAAATGAATACATCTGGATTCATTTGTAATATTTTCTCAATTACTTGAGAAGGGGAGTGGATTTTGAATCGAACACGAAGAAAATCAATTTTTGCTTCCATGGGTAGAAAGCCACCGTCCAAATGGAATGTTTTGCGTATTTTTTCTATGGATTTTTTTGGGATCATTCGTTTACCAGTTTCAATCATAGAGAGGTATGATTTACTCCAATCAAGCTTTTCGGCAAATTGCTGTTGTGTTAACTGTAGTCGCTTTCGTAAAATTTTTATTTCTTGATTATTCATGGGTCACCTACCTTGTGTTCACAAAATAAATGAAAATTGTTTACAGCTTTATTCTTAAAGAAAAGCTTTTTTAATAAGGGATTTTGATAATCGTTTTGTCTTTCTTGCAAAAAGTTACCCCCATGTTATTAAGCGGGGATAACAGGTTAGAACGAGCGTTGCTCGTCCTAACCACGCACAGTCATAATCAGGAAACCTGCCTATTCCTTTTCGTTCTACCGCCACACACCAAAGTGTGCGGCTTTCACAAGGAGACCTTGTTCATAAAACGAAGCAGTTAGTATCAGCTTCTTCCATCCGCTGAGGCAACGAAAAAAGGGCAACGAAAGATAAAACTTTTCCTTTCCCTTTTTTCATTGATATAGTGGGGGGATCTCACTCTAATTTTTTCTGTGAAAGTCCAAAAGCTGAATGTGCTTCATCAATTTCCTCAGTAGTCATTTCTTGTAAAAGCTCTTTTATATTTAACGTTTGCATAGAACCAATTTGTTGAAGAGCTGCTAGAAAGTCATATTTTCTAGGAACAAGAGGGGCATAGAATTCACGAGGAACACCAGAGCCACTATCGCAGTAGCCTCTGCCTTTCATTCGTTTATTGATGAACGCTTTTCCTTTTTGATCCGATCCAAATGTCATATAATAGCCTTGCTCTGATAGCTTTCCTAAGCTAACTCGAAATAGAAGATTATCACGCACACCGCCACCAAAGTTATCTGCATCGGGACGTTGGGTTGCTAATATTAGAAAAACACCTGCTTGTCGTGCTTTTAGAACGAGTTCTTTTACATAACGCAGAATTTCGTCCTGTTCTTTATAAGATAAGGTACTAAAAA
>JAUNVC010000030.1:1688-4186 GCA_030537875.1 Tissierellia bacterium
TGCTGCCCATTCATCAACAATAATGAAGTAGGGAGGGATACCATAGTATGAAAAGTTTTTCCCTGTTGTATAGTTAGGGAGAGCCTTCATATAAACATAACGTCGATTCATTTCTTCTACAGCATTCTTTAAGCACTTCGTGATCCATTTTGTTCCGTAAAATACGTGATTTTTAAATAAATGCAGACTTTCTAAATCTTTTAAATCTGCTTCTTTTGGATCACATACATCAACTGTTCCAACCTGAATGAGCGCATGAATTAAGGTGAGAAGAAAGTAGGACTTGCCACCCCCTGTGCCTCCAGTTACTAACATGTGAGGCACTTCGGCATAGTCCCATACCACGCCATCCATGAGGTTGACTTGTCCATTTGTTACGATACAATCTTCAATCCCAATCCGCTTACTGATCACATCAATCATTAATAAATAGGTTGTAAAGCCCATTTCCTTTTGTTCCTCAATGAAGTCAGCAATGTACATTTCTTCAAAAGTCTTTGCAATTTTTTGAAAGCGATCATGCCATTTCATCCCATCTGTGGGAACCGTTAAATAAAGAATTTCCTTGGTATTACGGTAATAAACTTTTGGAAAAATCATTTTTTCAGTAGCCTGTTCTTTTGATTTCCGTTCCTTCTTCTCATACAATCCATTGCTTTTCAAGAGTCGAGCTAACATTTGTCGTTGGTAGACTCTATAGAAGAAACCACCCTTTAAAAAGGAAACTCTGCGAATCATGACCAAAACTAGCAACGGCAAGAAGAGTATTAAAAAAAGCCCTCCAATGGGGACTAAGAGGGCAACCCAATCAATTATTTGTCTTTGTTGCATCATCTGTATTAACGGATAGATAGAAAGGTAGCTGTAGTAACCAGCAAATAATAGAAAAGGAAACCAAGCTAGTAGAAGGTAGGTACGATAAACAGATAGATGTAGAGGACGAATTCTACGTCCACGATAATGAAAGAATGTGTTCATAGTTGCCTCCATTCAATTAGTTTTTCGGATTTTGGTCTCCTTTAGGTTGTTTTACATTAGCTGATCCTACTTTTTTTAGAGATTCTGCTCGGATTTTGAAGGCTTGTTCTGACTGAATCGAATCATTATAACCAGTGTAAGAAGATAGCCAAGCAAGTGCAGTGACTTCTCCTGTAAGCTCTATTTCATCATCATAAGAGAACGCTGTAGTATCAACAGTTTCTGGAACAGTAATATCAATTTGATCATTTTTAGCATCGGAATAGACAGTAATGCGTTGTTCACGAACAAAATCTGTTCGGTTGCCTTCTGTGTCTGTTTCATAAATTTTTTGACTATTCAAATAGAATAATTTCCCAAATGTTCTACGTGTATCAAAATCTTTCACAATATTGTCTTCAAATTTTAAACTCATCATTTTTCTCCTTTTCTAGTTTAGTGTCAGCAGTTGTTTAGCAAAAACTTGTAATTCAAGTGAGCGGCTTGCTGTTCCAATGTTATTTCGTTTCGCACTAGCAACAAGTGTAACTTCACGCAGCTCAACTTCTTTACGACCTTCAAAACGTAGGGAGTTTCGTAAATTTGGAACGATGACTTCAAAGTCAGGATGAAGAGCAGAGGAGGCTGTAAAAATACGACAAGGGATTCGTTTTCCTTCTACATAAATTTCTCGTTCTTCTTTAACGGTTGCTTTGATTTTATTTCCTAATTGATTGTCCTTTAAGACAATGCTTGTGACACGATTGGACATATTTTTTCCTTCTTTCTTTTTTATAATAAAAAAGAGACATAGAACTGCCTCCGTTTTTTCTAATTATCGTTGTGATGCTTTTTCTTTTTGTTGTAAAGATAATAACCAGCAATTCCAGCTAACAATAAACTCCCTAAAATAATTCCTGCAAAAGAAACAACTTCACCAGTTTGTGGTAAGCTTCCTGTTACAGAAGTTTCTTTTTTACTTGGAATCATTTCATTTGTCATGTTACATTTGACAACCTCACCATCTTCTTGAATTTCAAACTTAATCGGCGTTTCGTCTATTTGATAGCCAGTAGGGGCTTCATATTCTTGGAAATAGTAAACTCCTCGTGGTAAGTTTTCAAAACTAAAACGACCTTGATGATCTGTCTTTCCTTCAAGGATGATTTTTTTATCTTTATCAAGAATACGAACGCCTGTATCTGGCAGCTCTTTTCCATTGGACACGTCCGTTTTGGTTAGTTCAGCAATCCCTTTGACTAAATGATTTTTAATCTCCAGCAGTAGAAGTGGCTCTTGATAGGTTTGTGGTTTCTCAACTGGGGTATTTTCATTCGTTAATGGCTTGTTTGGATTTTCTTCTTTCTTCTCTTTATTAAGGATTTCACTAAGTGACGTTCCTTTACTGTCATAGGCTTGAATTCCTTTTAGAGTAGAGACGATTTGATAGGTCTCAGGAGATAGAACATACTGTTCAGAAGCTGATTGTTTTTCTTTCAAATAGAATGTTCCCACAGGGAGATTGGTAAAGGTAGCAAGAG
>JAUNVC010000031.1 GCA_030537875.1 Tissierellia bacterium
TGGTAGATTGACCTTATTTCCCGGTGATAGCTCCGATATAGGTAAAATTATTCCCGTCAGAGTAACAAATGTAAATACATTTACTTCTTTTGGAGAGCAGGTGATAGATTGATAACATTGAAAGATATTCCATTCGATAAACTCACTCCTATGATGCAACAGTACGCATCCATTAAACAGGAATCAAAGGATGCTTTATTAATGTATCGTCTTGGTGATTTTTATGAAATGTTTTTTGATGATGCAATCGAAGCTTCACGAGTACTAGGTTTGGCCTTAACAGGAAGAGATTGTGGTTTGGAGGATAGGGCACCGATGTGTGGAATTCCTTATCATGTTTCTGACACATACGTTAAAAAACTATTAGATAATGGATACAAGGTTGCCATTTGCGAACAACTTGAAGATCCTTCTCAGACCAAAGGTCTTGTAAAACGTGGTATTGTAAAGATTCATACGCCCGGTACTATTATTGATGAATCCTTGCTACATTCTAAAAGCAATAATTTTGTAGCATCTGTTTTTGTTGGACAATTTATTTCAATCTCCTATTGTGATATCTCAACAGGAGAGCTTTTTTTATCTAAAACAATTGCAAAAAACAAAGGCTTTGCTCATATTTTTAATGAAATATATAGAATTGAGCCCAAAGAAATTTTAGTCAATGACGAAACGCTCCAAAAAGACTTATATAAAAATGGTTTTGTAAGTACTTTACGTGTAAGAAAAGATCCTGTTAAACATACGGCTTTGAATCAATTGCTAGAAAATATTTCTCATCTTCAAATAAACGAGGAAATTGATCGAACCGGTGCATCAGCTCTTTATCTATTATTTGAATATCTGGTAGAAAATAAGCATACTAATTTATATCATATTTTAAAGATTCAAAGCTATGACATTGCAAAATATTTGCAATTGGATGAAAGTACGATTCGAAATTTGGAATTGACAAGAACGATTTTAAATCATTCAAAGGAAGGTTCATTATTTTCAGTCATAGACCATACAGTAACGGCAAAAGGAGGCAGACTACTCAAAACCTCCATAGAACAACCTCTTATTGATTTGAATTCCATCGAAGAACGTTTAGACTCTGTGGAACTTTTTGTTGATCATCCAATTGAAGCAGAAAACATTCGAGAATTTTTGATAAAAACATATGATATTGAGAGAATCTTGGCAAAAGTATCGAATATAAGCGCCACGCCACAAGATATGATCAATTTAAAGAACACATTAGAAATTATTCCTCAAATTCAAAGAACATTAGATATGCTACAATATCATTATGAGTCTTTAAATTGCCATGAAGAGTTGTATTCTCATCTTTATAAAACCATTCGAGATGACGCACCAGTTTCCTTATCGGATGGAAATATCATACGAGAAGGATTCGATATTGAATTAGATAAGCTAAGAAATTTAGCTAATAATATGACAGATGTCCTATTACAGTATGAATCTACATTGAAAGAAACCACAAATATTAAGAATTTAAGAATTAAATTTAATAAAATAAATGGAAATTTTATTGAGGTATCAAAAGGACAGGTTGATAAAGTTCCCGATAACTTTACGCGGCTTCAAACATTGAAAAATGTAGAACGATACTCGACACCGGAACTTAGGGAAATAGAATACAAAATGCAAAACGCATCCAAGGCTTCCATTGATATCGAGAGGAAAATTTTCTTCGAAGTACTTGATTATGTTCAGTCATTTACTTTCACGCTCCATAAACTGGCAGATGATATGGCCAACCTAGATATGTTTATATCACATGCCGAAACCGCACGTAAAAACAGATTTACTAGACCAAAGTTTAACACGACTGGAAATATTCAATTGAAAAAGTCTCGTCACCCTGTAGTCGAACAGAACCATCGATTGGGGTCATTTATTCCTAATGATGTTGATATTACGGATCAAGATTTTTTTGCGATTTTAACAGGACCGAACATGAGTGGTAAATCAACATACATGCGTCAAATTGCATTAAATGTAATTTTAGCGCAAATGGGATCTTATATTGCAGCGGAAGAGGGATCTTTATGTATCATTGATAAACTCTTTACAAGAATCGGTGCTGCAGATTCCTTGAGTTCAGGACAATCAACATTTATGGTTGAAATGTCCGAGGTTTCCTATATATTGCAGAACGCAACAAAAAATTCCTTGATTTTGCTTGACGAAGTTGGACGTGGGACAAGTACTTATGACGGAATGAGCATAGCTAGAGCTGTTTTGGAATATATTGCAACTAACATCCAAGCAAAGACCTTATTTTCTACCCATTATCAGGAGTTGGCCGTGTTGGAGGAGTCTATTCCTGGAATATTTAACTTAACATTAAAAACAGAAGAGGTGGAAAATGAGGTATTGTTTTTAAAAACCGTTGAAAGGGGAGTAACAAATAAAAGTTACGGTATCCATGTGGCGGAACTCGCAGGACTTCCATCCAGTGTAATCAACAAGGCAAAAGAATATCTTGTTCAACATGAGTCACAATCCCCTAAAATCGTCGTTTGTGAACCTAAGATGGATAAGGAGCAACTTAGTTTTCTACCAGACTCTCCTAACTTGATAGAAGAAAAACTGCAAACTATCGACATCGTAAATATAACACCTGTGGAAGCTTTACTACTTCTTCAAGAACTAATCGAAATAAATCAAAAGTAGGTACAAAATGAATACAATTCATAGATTGGATCAAAAAACAATTGAACAAATAGCAGCTGGTGAGGTAATACAGAGTCCATATTCCATAATTAAGGAAGGCATTGAAAATGCAATCGATGCTGAAAGCACATCCATTGTGATAGAAATAGAAAATGGAGGTTTAGATTTTGTTCGAATATCTGACAATGGCAATGGAATAAGCAGGGAAGACCTATCCAATGCTTTTAAGAAACACTATACTTCTAAAATTCATGTTTGGGAAGATATGTATGCCCTACAATCATGTGGATTTAGAGGTGAAGCTTTAAATGCAATTTCTCAAGTTTCGAATGCAACTTTAATTTCAAAACAGAATGAGAACGCATATATGATTCAAAATGATTTTGGGAAACAATCTACCATACGACCTACAGTTGCAAATAAGGGAACTACTCTTATCACAGAAAATCTATTTCAAAATATGCCCGTTAGAAAAAAGTTTCTTTCATCTCCTAGACATGAAGAAAATAGAATTAAAAATATAGTAAGTCGTTTTTCTATTGGGTATCCGAATATTTCATTCCGTCTTGTCACAAATGGTAGAGAGGTAATCAATACCTCTGGAGCAGGATTAAAACAAGCTGTTTTTGAAGTTTTCGGTAAAAATATAGCCTCTAATCTCATTTCCATTGATTCAAAAAAAGAAACCCATATCTTACATGGCTATATTGTAAAACCTTATGAAACACGTTCTTCTTCCATAGGTCAAATGCTTTTTGTTAACAAAAGAATAATTGAGGACACCACTTTACGTAGAAGAATAGAAGGAGCATATAAACCTTTTATCTCTACCTATAGAAAACCTATCTATTTTTTGTTTCTTGAGGTTCCATCAGATGAAATTGATGTAAATATTCATCCCTCAAAAGAGACTGCATCCTTTCATCATCATGATGAAATTTGCGATGCCGTATATGCCGATGTTGCGAATGCCTTATCCAATGTGGATCATATTGAAATACCAAAAGAGACTTCTGATGTGGAATTTCTTGAATTAGAAGAAGATACTGTTCTTTTGGAGGAGGATATTCCTGAGTATCTGGATATTGAAAAAGCATCAGAAGGTGCGTCAAGGGCGGATCATGAAACCCATGCCGAAACCCATCTTCAATTTTCACTTCCGTTTGAGGGCGAACTTCCAAGAATTCAAGTCGATATTCATGAGAATGGAGAAGACCAACATAGAAATCAAAGATATAATATTCACGCCATATTTCCTGAAAGAAACATGTGGAACGTAAATCGCATCATAGGACCACTATTTAAACGGTATATGTTACTCGAAAATCGACCTCATGGGTTATTTATCATTATAGATCTTCGTTCTGCATCAGAAAGCGTACTATACGATCAACTCGTC
>JAUNVC010000032.1 GCA_030537875.1 Tissierellia bacterium
AAGGTGCACCAGCCCAAACTCTGTATTCATGTTGAATACAGGGTTTTTTCATTGTATAAATCTTTGCGAAATTCTTGATTTGTGTATTTGATGTGTATTACAAAAATCATCTCTCCTATCCTTACATTATAGTACAATTCTTAACAAATAAAAAGACCGATGGGCTTTCTAAGACCATTCAGTCTTTGGAAACAAAGGTATGTTACTAGAACCTATCCTTTGACGATATGCAGTTTGTCTACAATTCTTTCTACAATGGGATCCATTTCTGGTACATGAATTTCTTCAATTCGCCCACTGTCTACGGCCTTTCCAATCTTTGGATCAAAGGGCAATTCTCCCAATCGCTCCAGCTCATCCCTTGGTGGCAATTCTCCAAAGAGAAGATGCTTCTTCTCACATTGGTCACAAATAAAGTAACTCATATTGTGAATCTCACCTAGAATGTTTTGATTCAAACGATCTGCCATGTGGTAAGCCTTTTGCACCGCCACAGATGCCATTTGTGAAGGAGTAGATACTTCAATCACCCCATCCATAGGAAAACTTTGATAGATGGTCAGTGGCACATCCCCCGTTCCCGGTGGTAAGTCAAGCAAAAGCACATCCAAGATCCCCCAATGAATCTTGGTCCAAAAATCTTGCAATATATTATTGAGCACGGGTCCTCTCCAAATGACGGGATCTAGCTTGTTGGGTAAAAGGAGGTTGATACTCATAAGAGCAATATTGTCATCGGTGTAATTGGGATAAAGCGAAAATTCAGAACCCTTGGCCGTTTCCTCCATACCAAAAATTTCAGGTATACTGGGACCTGTCAAATCACAATCCAAAATCCCCACCCGATATCCCGCTCGATTCAAATGGGTGGCCAATAAACTGGTGACGAGACTTTTCCCTACGCCACCCTTACCGCTCATGACGGCAATCACTTTTTGCACTTTGGAATCTTTATGCATATTCCATTTTTGAATGCCCATTGGCTTCATTGTAATTCCTCCAATAAACATATGGCAAAGGCTTCCATGGAACGCCCCTGTCCTGTGGCATCCATTTTTTCCTTTGTAGTCGCTTTGATGGCAAGTTGATTTTCCTCAATCTTCATGACATGACAAAGTCTCTTCTTCATGGCCGGAATATGATCTTGTAATTTGGGTTTTTCTGCAACCACAATGGTATCCACATTGCCGATTCGGTACCCAGCCCTTCGAATTTTCTCTAGGACTTGCTCCAGCAAAACCAAGCTGGAAATGTTTTTATATTGGGGATCCTGATCGGAAAAATAGGTGCCAATATCTCGAAGTCCGGCTGCACCTAGAAGGGCATCCATCACAGCGTGGGTGAGCACATCGGCGTCAGAATGGCCCAATAGACCGTTTCGATCAGAAAGTTTCACCCCACCCAAGATGAGGGGCCTATCTTCTTGAAAAATATGGATATCATACCCTTGGCCTATACGCAAAATACTCGCCTCTTCTCTTCTTTCTTCTGATATTCATTGAATAATTCAGCTAAAATCATATCCTCTGGTGTGGTGATCTTAATATTATCATAGGTCCCAGAAACCATATGAACCTCAATTCCAATTTTCTCCACCAAAGATGAATCATCGGTGGCCTCAATTCCCTCCTTCAATGCATGGGCATAGGCATCATGCAAATCCTTGGCAAAAAAGACTTGGGGAGATTGAGCAGCCCACAAAAGACTTCTCTTTGGCGTCAAATGAACGATGGTCGAACCGTCATCCCACACCGTCTTAATGGTGTCCTTGACCGGCACACCAACCACACAAGCTCGTTTGAGAAGAACACTCTCCAAAGCTCTGTTGATGGTTTCCACATGGACAAAGGGACGGGCTCCGTCATGGGTCAATAAAATATCCATGGATGAACTCACTTGAGCAAGACCTTTTTTTATGGATTCCTGCCGTGTCATGCCTCCAGCCACCACTTTGGTCACCTTTTGATAGTTCCCACGCCCCACAATATGCTCCCTCACATACTCCAACTCTTCCGCCCTTGCTAGCACCAAGATTTCATCCACATAGGGACATTTCTCAAACTTTTCAATGCTATGGGCAAGAACCGTCTTTCCATCAATTTCTAAAAATGTTTTATTGATTGCACTTTTCATACGATGGCTCATACCGGCCGCCGCAATCAAAACGCAGACCTTGTTACCTGAAATCATATCAATCCTTCAATCTTGCAAATATCATTCTTCCTGCGGAAGTTTGTAGTACCGATGTAACAACGACATCTTTTGTCTTTCCAATATGTTTCTTTCCGTTTTCCACCACAATCATGGTTCCATCGTTTAAATATCCCACACCTTGTCCCTGTTCTTTTCCCATTTGAGAAATATCGATGGTCATCGTCTCTCCAGGAAGAACAACTGGCTTGAGGGCTTGAGATAAATCATTGATATTTAAAACCTCAATATTTCTCACATCGGCCACCTTGTTGAGGTTATAATCATTGGTCACAACGACACCATGATGGGCTTCTGTAATATCCAAAAGAGCAATATCCACCTGAGCATCTCGTGCCTTTTTGGCCGTCAAAATAACAATACGATTGGGATAGGTCTTCTTCATTCGATTGAGAATATCAAGACCCCTCCGCCCTCTTTGTCGTTTCAAGGGATCATCGGAATCTGCAATATGCTGCAACTCTTCCAAAACAAAGGATGGAATATAAATCATTCCCTCCACAAAGCCCGTGTTCATCACATCCAAAAAGCGACCATCAATAATCACAGAAGTATCCACAAATTTGGGAACACCACCGGACTCAGTTTCTGCCAACAAAGGCCGTTCTTCCTCTCTCCGAGGACGTAAAACGCGGAAGGTATTTAAAAAATCTTCCTTCCGTCTCGTAAAAACGGTAACAGAAATGGAAACAATCAATAAATAGGTGAGAATGGAAAGTGCTCCAGAAATATAGGGGATAAAATTCAACCTATCAATGAGTAGCACAATCAAATAGGATAACAAAAGACCGACGATAAGACCTATAATTCCCAAGAATAAATCCACCGAACTAAGCTTTCGTATATCATGTTCAATGACATCGGCAATATTCTTCGTCTGCTTTACGAAAACCCCAAATAATGAATAAAAAATAATTGCGAATACACCTACAAAAAAGGCATAAAAAAGGATTTCGTAAAGAGGCTTTGCAAAATCTATTGCCAATGCTCCCTTTATTAAAATACCGACTCCATAGCCGGCAACCGCACCGACCAATGTGATTAGCCAGCGTAGTATTTTCTTTGCCATACTTACCTCCTAGTTAAAAACATACTTGTCAATGAGAGCTTCCACCTCGGCCTGGCTTTTATTGGACACCAAAATAATTTCACTGACCAATAGGTTCAGAGCATTATTTAGCATCTTACGGTCTCCGCTGGAAAGGTTCTTCTCTCGACTCATGATTTTTAAATTTCTTACAACGGAAGCCACTTCAATAATATCTCCCGTCTTCAATCTCTCTATATTTACACGATATCTACGATTCCAATTATCTGGCATCTGTCCCTTCTTGCCCTGCAAAGTCTCAATCACATCTTCCAATTCATCCTTGGAAATGATGGGGCGAACCCCCACATCCTCTGCCAAATCAACAGGAACAGAAATGGTAATATTGCCTACCGGGATCGTAATAATATAATATTCCTTGATTTCGTCTAAAACATTCTTTTTCTCGATATTTGTAATGGTACCGGCTCCATGCATCGGATAACTAACTTTATCACCTATGGTAAACAATATATCATCTCCTCACCTTATATTATACACCCCGAAGACAATTATTGCAATTTAAGGACAAAAGACCTACATACAGAGCCAATAAAAAAGAATGGAACCAGTCCATTCTTTATTTGTCACATTATTCTTTCCATCCCATCTTCTCTTGGAAACCATCAAATTTTG
>JAUNVC010000015.1 GCA_030537875.1 Tissierellia bacterium
TATCATGTCAAACTCTTTCTGTCAATAGTTTAGGAAAAATTTTAAGAAAGAATGTGCTCTTTCCAACAAAGGATGTCTTCTTCCCTTATACTTTCTCCTCCGTTCTTTTTCCTCGTGAGCTCCATAATGCCAAGAGCGGTAATGTCATGGAAGGACACATCAATGGACTGAAAGTAGGGCAGAAAGCTATGGATAAATCGCTCCTCTTGTTCCTTCTTCATCTTTAAAAGATCTATCAATAGAGTTCCTTCTAAGTTCCTGAGTTCAATGATTCTAAGGACAGTCTCCATGAGTTTGGAGTTGACTTCCCAGCGGTTCCGTTCTCGCTCACTATAGATGCTATATCTTCCCGTATTGATATCAAAAAAGGAAAAGTGAGGTTTCACATCAACTAGGATATGGCTCTCTCCCTCGACAATTTTTCCATCGGTCATGTAGGGCATTGCCTCTTTCAATAGAGGGCGAAGATCTTCCATCGAGCCTTGAACCGCTCCTTTGACAAAGGCATATTTTTCTGCTGGCCGCATACTTCTTTTTATAATTTTTGGGATTGGCAACACATGTTTCTCTTGGGAAAGCTTGTCATAGATTTCTTTGAGATAATATAGGTCATTGCGCAGAGCATCTAAACTAATATCCCGGGTCTTGGTCCGTAGGATAAATCCCATTCCCAAGTGTTTTTCCAACGCTTGCAACTCTCGCGACTCATGTTTCATGGCCTTGGTGTTCTTCACCCCCCGACGATTTGGCAAGAGAATGGCGTATTCTCCAAACACTTTTATATCATCATCGACCATGTAGCCTTTTTCGTCATCTGCAATTCTTCGGATATTGAAAAAATAATCCTGCCCTGATTTGATTTGTAGATTTTTTGTGTTCAAATAGGCATCCTCTTCTTGTCCAATATCCACAAAACCATATCCCATTTTGCTATCCAATTTTTTGACTCTTCCATGGACAATGGAATCCACCGGAATAGAATCTACATCCTCTTTGGTAATTTTGATCAATCGATCGGTATAAAAGAAGGTATAGATATACGTTCCATTTTGAATTTCTACATACTTCATCATTCTGCAATCCTATTGGTAAATGGCATAATATTTGTAACCTCTTTTCTATTGAGCCCAAGATACTCTGCCATCAAATCTCTGGCCATGGGCGCTGCGTTGGATCCTGTTCCCCCTTGGAATAAAACCGCTGCAATCACAATTTCCGGATCATCATAGGGTGCAAAACTCACATACCAAGCAAAATCATCATAGGGTTGGCCCGTCGTTGGATTGATACCCGCCCTCTGCGCCGTTCCTGTTTTGGATCCTGTGGCAATGGGGAAATTAAGAAAGGCCCGTCTACTTGTACCCGATTCTGAAACCAATTTCATCCCCTTCCGAAGTTGGGCGAACCCATCTGGATTTTTAATATCCAAATCTACGCTCCTGTTGTCCATGGCATAGACTTCCTTGGTATTGTCTGCAGTTTTGATAGAGTTGATGAGGGTCACCTTATTTCGATGTCCCCCATTGGCAAGGGTTGCAATGTAGTTGGCCATTTGCACCGTGGTGAAATGGCTGGCTCCCTGTCCAATACTGACCAAAAGTGTATCTCCAATGGTCCATCCCGCTTGGTTGATATAGTCATACTTCAATACATCCGACAGAGAACGACTGTGTCCAGAAACGGTTCCCTCTCCAATGTAACCAAGATCTTCTAAACGGGAGATGATTTCATTCTTGGATAGACTTCTTCCCTCTTCAGCCCATCCCGTGATGACAGCAATGTCATGGTCAAAATCTTCTTTGGTCTTCTTCTCCCTTCGCCCTGGATTTTCAAAATCCGGCAAATTCTTTTCTAGATACTTGCGCATGTAAAAACGGGTGGTGACCACTTTCTTTTCCGGTTGGGGTACTCCTCCCACCGTCTCTCTGGGAATATTGATTTCAATTCCCGTCGGTGAATTTAGACCAAAATCTTCACAGGCCTTGATGACATCTTCAATCTCAACCTTGGCGGAGATGGGCTTATGATTGAGTTGCTGATTTTCTCCCAAGACAAGGGAATAGAAATAATAGTTACAGCTTTGCTCCAAGGCTTTGGATAGGTCCACATTGCCGTGGCTTCCACCAAACATGGTATAAATCAAACAGCGATATTTTTGGTTCCCCACTTCAACAAAACCTTTGTCGTAGATCTTTTCATAGGGGTCTAGACCCTTTTGTAAGGCCGCATAGCCCGTCACCATTTTAAAAGTAGAACCGGGTTGTACCGCAGTTTGGGTTGCAATGTTGTAAAGAGGTCTTGCAGCAAGAGGGTCTGAATCATCTTCAGGAAAATAATTTTTCCAATCCGTGGCCGAGATTCCCGTACTGAATAGATTGGGATCATATCCAGGATAACTGGCCATGGCCAACACTTCCCCTGTCTTTGCATTGAGAGCTACCACGGCTCCCGCATTGCAATGGATATAGGGTCTTTTTTTCGAGGGATCAATATCCATCTTATAGTCGCCCCAAGGGCTTTCCCATACGCCTCCCACGCGATTTAATTCTATGGTCCGTTGTAGCATTTCTTCCAACATGGCTTGGTATTTTGCATCAATGGTCGTATAGACCGTGTGTCCAGGAATACTCTTAATTTCACTGATTTTATTGGTGGTATTTCCCATGTAATCCACTTCTACAATTTGTTCTCCACCTTTCCCACGAAGATCCGCTTCAAAGGATTCTTCTAGGCCTGTCTTTCCTATAAATTCATTTCGGTCGTACTTCTTTTCGCCGACATAGTATTCTACTTCTTTTTCTGTGGAGATCTTACCAATATATCCCAACACATGACAACTGTTTTTTCCCATGGGGTAATATCGTACAGGTTCAATGCTCACGCGGATGCCCATCCCTTCGGGGATCTGTTCTTCTAGCTTTGCCACAGTTTTTGGTTTCAATCCATAGCTCAAGTTCACAGGACGATAGGCTCTTTCTCCCTGTTTTAAAGCCAGGTCGTAAATACTCAAAATCCCCTTGGCTTCATAGTTGGATAGAGAGGGATCCAAACCATATTCCTCACGATATCGTTGCAGCAAATCTTCCGCCGTTGGATCTTCTTCCATTTCTTTTGCTGAGAAATACCGCAGGTATAAGTTGTTTTCTTTCAAATCGGCAGCATAGGCAATTTCGTGGGCAACAGAAATATGGGGGTTGATGTTTTGGGTCAACAGTTCCCTTTGGATAAGAGGACGTATCTCATCTTGCAATATAAACTCTCGTACATCTTCGGGAGTCAACGTTGCAATGAGTACTTTTAATGGATCTACCTCCTCGGCTTCTTCATGCAGCGAATAGAAAACCAACGTTTCATCTTCGCTTAAGTAAATTTCCATAGAAAGAAGCTTATCCTTTGCTTGTAGCTTTTTTAAAAGCATCTCGCCAGGAATAATTTTCTTCTCTCCCTCCCCATCATAGGCCTTTCTTAAAATCTGTTCCAAGGCATGGGTGGTTCCCAGGTATAAAAATGCGTCTTCCGCCGTCGTATCAAGGGTGAGGGCGGGAAAACGCTTCACCAAAGACACTCTCTGCTCAAAGCCCTCTATTTCATAGGTGGAGGCCACAGCTTTCATACGCATGGGTCCCAGCTCTTGTCGTTGTGCTAAAATATCAAATAAAATTGCTCTGGCTATGGGATGGTTTAAAATTTTTCGCACGATGGCACGATCTGATTGTACAATATGAAATACGAGTTCTTCCGCAGTGGTGTTCTCGGGAAGATCCTTATCTTTTAGGAAAATCCCCAATCGACCACCATCTTCAACAAACATTCCCTCTTCCAGACGTACAGGTAAGTCCACATATTTTTCTCTGGCAGCGTTGAGAGCACGACTTTTTACACTGAAAGAATAGTGTCCTGGGTAACGATCCAAATTGAGGGAAGACTCCATAAAACTACGGAGTACTTCTTCATTCATTAGTTTCGTCACCATGGTTTCACTGGGCGTTTCTTCCGCTTCCAAATATCTCTCCTTGGAATCAAAAACATATACATTTAAGTCCAAGGGAAAGTCTCCCTGATAAAAGGCTCCATCCTCTTCTAGCAATCGGATCAAGGTCAATAAATTGGAATTTCTTTCCTTGGGATCCACGTTCATATTCATCAATTCATCTTTAAGAATTTGTGCTGTAAAGGAGGGAATGTTTCCAGCCAAAAGTCTACCATTGCGGTCACGAATCTCCCCTCTAGGCGGAGTTTCAAATATTTTTCTCAGTCGCTTTTCATCGGCCACCTTTCGATATTCATCCCCCTTGGATAGTCCTAGATAGGTCAACCGTAGAGTGAGTATCAAAAAGAGGATAAGAATGCCTATAGCAATCATATCCATACGAAGTGCCGTATTTGCAGTGTCACGAAACCTCTTCATTCCTTCTTCCTTCCTAACTAAAATGGTGCTTTTTCTTTTTTACACCGCGGATATAAATAAAATACAAAATATAACTCAATGCAAATTGCAAAATCAGTTCATGAGAGAAAACGATGGTGATATACCTATAAAGGGAGATTCCCCATCCTCCAAAGGTGAGGAGTAAAGCATAGAAGAATTGAAAGGAGAAGCTTGCTACCAAAGTCATCACGCCATTGGCAAAAGAAGACTTCTTGGCAAAGTTATGTCGATAGGTACCCAATATATAGGCCAATACCACATAAATCAAGAGCCGTACACCCATGGCCTGGGTAAAGTAAAGATCCATCACAAGACCAGAAATTCCTGCATATAAAATGGCCTCTTTCCTCCCGATAAGTAAACTCAAGGCTACAATGACAGGTATTTGAAATTCTGGGGCAAAGGTCTCAGGAAAGATTCCTGGCCAAAAGCCAATTTGTATGAAAAATAAAATCACTCCCGTGATTAGAATACGAATCGTCATTACTTCACCACGTAGACTTTTTGCAATTGTTTCACCGTCACCAAGGGCTTCACATGAATGATTTTTTTCATCATGCTATCGTCGGAAATAACTTCCACTACTTCCCCAAGATAGATGCCCTCCTTGAATACCTCTCCCAATCCGCTGGTAATCATCTTGTCACCAACAATGATATCCGCATTTCGATCAAACATATATCCTTCCAAGTTCCCGGACTTAACACCGGTCATTACAGCACCTTCCCTCGTACGAAGACTCCTGGCGCTTACCTTGATACTATCATCATGAATAGTTGTCACCGTAGAATAATCATCATGGACCTGGGTGATTTTACCGACCAAGCCTTCCACAACTTGCCGACGATCCCCCTCCACGGCAACTACCACCGTATCATTTAGTGCAACGCCCTGATTTGAACCAATATTGATGGTAAATAAATCAAACCAGTTGCCCGGATCACGGGCCACAATTTTTCCCTCAATAAGCTCCGTATTTTGCTGCTCCAGCATGGCATATTCTCTCTCCAAGACTTCAGATTGCTGCACAATATTTAATAGCTTTCTATTTTCATCCTTTAGAGCTGCTATTTCCAATTTCAATCGTTCCAATTGATCTTCTGTCTCTGGATGAAACCATTGAGAAACTGTCCCTCGAATGGATAAACCTGCATCTCGAAAAAACCCCGACACAGGATTGATGACCTTTGCCAAAAGATTGCTCACTGGATTTTTTGGGTTTTGGATGGGCTTTACAAAAATAAATACCAACAAGACCAATACAAAGGCCGTAAACATCCATTTTATCCATCCACCTCTACGCATATTCATTATAAATCTCCATGCTCCTTAAAAGAATAATACTCATTTCTACCAACAACAAAGTGGTCCAACACCTTGATTCCCATAATTTTTCCTGCCTCCTCCAAGCGTTTCGTGGTGGCATGATCTTCTCTGGAAGGTGTCACATCACCGCTGGGATGATTGTGGGCAAGAATCATAGATGTTGCTCCCAATCGAATGGCCTTTCGAAAGACCTCTCTAGGGAGAGCGAAGGTCTGGTTCACCGTTCCCTTGGAAACTTCATCCTCACTGACCAAAGAAAATTCACATTTCCCATCCTTGGCTTTCTTTTTTGTCGTCTTACCCTTTCCTATGGAAACGTAAGAACCGTCTTCGACTATAAATTCCATGGAATTTACTTTTCTGTTTTTATTGTTTAAGATTAGAACCAGAAACCGTTCCTCAAGACAATGTCCAATGCGTCCCATGAGATACTCTCCTGCTGCTGCCACCGATGTGAAACTTTGTAATTTTTGACGCGATCTTTGACGATACACTCGATTTGCTATTTCCATTGCCGCCATAAGACGAGATGCCTTTGCCTCTTTGATTCCTTCAAAATTTTGAAACTCATCCATGTAGTGTTCCGCCAAATCATTCAATGTCAGTTCTCCATGGTCAAGAAGTTCTTTACTTAATTGCAATACATTTTGCTTCTTTGTTCCCGTTCCCAAGAGTATGGCCAAGAGTTCATAATCCTCCAAAGACTCCGGACCATGGGAAAGGATCTTTTCCCTTGGCAGCTCTTTTTTTCTTTCACTTAGATTCCATTTTTTCTGTATCTCATTCTTTTGATCTCTATCTACTTTCTGCGGTTCCACTCCTGCCTCCTAAATATAGATCGTTTCTCCATCTCATTGGCAATGAAACCAATGATGGATCCGGTCAACGTTCCCACAAGAATCATCATGGGAAGATAATAAAAATAAGCAGTACTTTGTAACATAAAATAACTTACAATCACTTGGGTCATATTGTTCCCTAGAGACCCAAAAACCGACACCCCCACATTGGAGATATATGGTTTTGCAACCATCCCACACCTCATCGTCAGTATGGAAACAAAGGTTGCCGGCATGGAATAAAACATACTACTCACAGCTCCAGTAAAAAGCACAATAAAAATCGTCTTCATCAAACCAATAAGAAGGACATCTCCAAAGGGTAGATACAACAATCCTATCAATAAAACCAAATTGGAAAATCCAAGCTTCATGCCGGGAATGGGGATGAAGGGAGTAAAAAATACTTCAATGTAAGAAATCATGGCCGCCAACAAAGCTCCCATTGCCACATAGGTCAGACGTTTATTCTTCATCTTGACATCACATCCGGTCCATCGGACTGCCCCTCTATGGTCACGACCATTCGATTGGGAATACAAATGATACTCTGGCCTGGGGAGTGAATTTTCCCCTGTTTTACATCGAGCTTATTTGGACAACTTGCATCCAAGACCCGTACATAATCTTCTCCAATTTCAATGACATTGTATCCATAGGGAGATTCAATTTTCTTCTCTGTGATTTCCTTTGAAAAGCTCGTGCGATACACTTCTTCTCCATTGACTGTGACAACAATATCGCGTTGCTCCTCCGCAGGAATTCCAGGGCGAACCAAAAAAAATATACTGATGCAAACAATACATCCAATTAAAATTTTGTCCCACCCTGTCATGAAATCACCTCTTCTCATTGTATCACAAAGAACCTCTTTTCGACAATAGAATCCGTGGTTTTACCTTTCCGTCATCCCTTTCATCCTTAAAGTTGATGGACTCTTCCGAAGTTTTAGATGGATGTAGGCTTTAAGACTGGCTTTTCCTCTTCTAGGTACCATCGTATTTTATCATGTTGACTCCACAAAAAATAGCAAGGACCTATAGAGGCCTTGCTATTTATGCTTCGATATTTAATAATTTCCCTTGGGATCTTGAGCCTCTTCCAACACCTCTTCCGTCGGTGTTAAAATAATGGGATCAAGTTCTGACATTTGCTTATATACAGCAAACCTTCGCTTAGCGTCTTCCTCTGCAATGGCAAAGAGACCATCCGCCTCCTGTGGGAAAGCCCTCTTTAGAGAGGTGTACCGAACTTCACTTCCGATGAAGTCTTGGAAACTTTCTTTCGGGGGTCTAGAGTCAAGAACGAAGGGATTCTTTCCTTCATCTGCTCTTCGTGGGTCATAACGATAAAGGTGCCAATATCCACTTTCAACAGCCATTTTTTCCTGTTGAATGGTTCGTCCCATGCCTGCTCTCAGTCCATGGTTAATACAGGGAGCATAGGCAATAATCAAGGAGGGTCCGTCATAACTTTCCGCTTCTTTGATGGCCTTTAGGGCTTGGTTCATATTGGCGCCCAAAGCAATCTGTGCCACATAGACATATCCATAGGAGGTCATCATAAGACCCAAATCCTTTTTACGGATTCTCTTTCCAGCCGCTGCAAACTTTGCGATGGCAGCCGTTGGAGTTGCCTTAGAAGATTGCCCTCCTGTATTGGAGTACACTTCTGTATCAAAGACCATGACGTTTACATTTTCACCGGAAGCAAGAACGTGGTCCAAACCTCCAAATCCAATATCATAGGCCCATCCGTCTCCACCAAAGATCCAAATGGATTTATAGATAATGTAATCTTTGCGATCTAGGATTTCTTCCATAATTCTATGGGCTTCTTCGTTTCCATTCAAGTCGAATGTGTCAGTGACAAGTTGACCATAGACTTCCTTGGTGATGACGACATCGTCCATGTTGTCAATCCATTTTTGGAATATTTCATTGACTTCTTCATTTGCTTTAAGCTCTATGAAGTCTTCCATCAAGTCTTTAATTTTTCCACGGATTTGTTTTACAGCCAAGTGCATTCCTAGACCATATTCGGCGTTGTCTTCAAAGAGAGAGTTCCCCCATGAAGGACCTCGACCTGTACAGTCTGTACAATAGGGAGTGCTTGGTGCAGATCCTCCCCAAATAGATGAACATCCCGTTGCGTTAGCAATCATCATATGATCCCCATACAATTGGGTGACCAATTTGGCATAGGGGGTTTCTCCGCATCCAGCACAGGCTCCAGAAAATTCTAGGTAAGGCAATTGGAACTGACTACCTTTGAGGCTGAATTTATCCATAACTTCTGGTTTTTCAGAAAGGGTAACAGCAAACTCCCAGTTTTCCTTTTGGGGATGGAATTCTTCTTCAAAGGGTACCATGACCAAAGCTTTTTCCTTTGCAGGACAGGTGTTGGCACAGTTTCCACATCCCGTACAGTCCATGACACTGACTTGAATTCTGTATTGATACACATCCATACCCTTACCATTGGCTTTTTTAGTTTCAAACTCCTCGGGTTTCGCTCCAGCCTCCTCTTCATTCAACAAGAAAGGACGAATGGCAGCATGAGGACAAACCAATGAACATTGGTTACATTGGATACAGTTCTCTATTTTCCAACGGGGCACATTAACTGCAATGGCTCTTTTTTCATAGGCAGCGGTTCCCTGTTCAAATGTACCGTCCACGTAGTCCATAAATGCAGATACGGGAAGGTCATCCCCTTCCATTTTGTTGATGACATCAGCAATTTTACGTACGAATAAAGGTCTTGATTCATCCACTACTTCTTCACTATTTTCTCCGGCATGTTTCCAACTCTCAGGTACGTTAATTTTCTCCAAGGCGTCAATTCCCATATCTACGGCTTGATAGTTCATGTTAACGATATTTTCGCCCTTATGACCATAATTCTTTACAATTTGATCTTTCAGGTGACGCACTGCCTCTTCCACAGGAAGAACTTCTGAGAGCTTAAAGAAAGCGGATTGCATGACCATGTTGATTCTACCACCAAGCCCTATATCAGCTGCAATTTTTGTTGCGTTGATGGTATAGAATTGAATATCATTTTCGGCAATATATCTTTTGAGTTTGTCGGGGAGGAATTTGTTCACTTCCTCTTCAGTCCAGAGACAGTTGAGTAGGAACGTTCCACCTTTTTTTAACCCCTTCAATAAATCGTATTGATATACATAAGCTTGCTTTGAACAGGAAATGAAGTCCGATTCATGGATGAGATAGGTGCTTTTGATAGGCTGATGTCCAAACCGCAAGTGAGAAACGGTAACACCACCACTCTTCTTAGAGTCATAGGCAAAATATCCTTGGGCGTACATATCCGTATCGTCACCAATAATCTTAATCGCAGATTTATTGGCACCCACCGTACCGTCTGAACCAAATCCCCAGAACTTACAACGAATGGTTCCTTCTGGTTCTGCCACAATTTCTTCTTTAACTTCCAAACTCGTATGAGTCACATCGTCGTTAATACCAACGGTAAACTTGTTCTTTGGCTCATCTAAAGAAAGATTGTCAAAGACTGCCTTAATCATGGATGGCGTTGTATCTTTGGACGCTAATCCATACCTTCCACCCACTACGATAGGCGCATCTTTTTCTCCATAGAAAATTTCCATCACATCTAAATGCAAGGGTTCAGCGGTCGCACCTTTTTCTTTGGTCCGATCCAACACGCCTATTTTCTTAACGGTCTTGGGCAAAGCTTCCAAGAAATATTTTTTAGAGAAGGGTCTATACAAACGAACCTTGATGGCTCCAACCTTCTCTCCCTTTGCGACGAGATAATCAACAGTTTCTTCAATGGTTTCCCCTACGGAACCCATGGAAACAATGACCCGATCCGCTTCTGGATGGCCATAATAATTAAATGGTTTATATTCTCTTCCACAGATTTTAGAAATTTCCTTCATATAATCTGCGGTTATCTCCACGATATCGTCATAATATATATTCGATGCCTCTGCGGCCTGGAAGAATACGTCGGCGTTTTCTGCCGTTCCTCTGGTGACTGGATGTTCCGGATTCAAAGCACGATCTCTAAACTCCTGGATTTTTTCCATGTCTACCAAATCTCTCAAATCTTCATAATCCATTACTTCGATTTTTTGGATCTCGTGACTGGTGCGGAAACCATCGAAGAAGTGTAGGAATGGAACTCTTCCTTTGATTGTTGCCAAGTGTGCTACCGATGCCAAATCCATGACTTCCTGTACGGAACAGCTGGCAAGCATGGCAAATCCTGTTTGTCTTGCTGCCATGACATCCGAGTGGTCACCAAAAATAGATAGAGCATGACTTGCCACCGTTCTTGCAGAGACATGGAAAACCGCGGGCAGTAGTTCTCCCGCTATCTTATACATATTCGGAATCATAAGTAAGAGCCCCTGGCTCGCAGTATATGTAGTGGTAAGAGCGCCCGCTTGCAGTGAACCATGAACGGCTCCGGCGGCACCTCCTTCAGATTGCATCTCACTTACCAAGACTTTTTGTCCAAATAAGTTCAATCTGTTCTGTGCTGACCATGCATCCACGGCTTCTGCCATATTAGATGATGGTGTAATGGGATAGATGGCAGCCACATCGGTAAAGGCATAACTCACGTGAGCCGCCGCCGTGTTACCATCCATCGTCTTCATTATTTTAGGCATAATTTCCCCCTTTTTTAAGTTGTAAGTACATATATAGTATAGTTTAAATGAATGTCTATGTCAACTTTCCTACAATGTCTTACAAGTACTATAGTTCGTATTTTTCCATTTCTTCTTTTACTGCTTCTGCCACCCTTCGATTCATCCCCGGCAAACCGGCCAATTCATCAATAGGCGCTTCTTTTATTTTAGATAAACTCCCATAATGATCTAGGAGAATTTTTTTTCTTTTGGGACCCACGCCCTGGATTCCATCAAGTTGTGAACGGACCATGGATTTTCCACGCAAAGAACGATGATAGCTAATGGCAAAACGATGAACTTCATTTTGCACTTCACTAACAAAGGTAAAAATATCTCTCAATTTTTTTAATTGATATTCTTGGTCTTCATACAAAAGAGTTTGCGTCGTATGGGTCTGATCTTTCACCATTCCCATCACTGGTATATTTATACCCAAAGATTGAAGCACATATTCAGCCCTTCTCACCTGGGTCTTCCCGCCATCCATCAAAAGCAAATCTGGTCGATGTTGAAATCCCACATCTTGCTTTAAAAATCTTTTGAATCTTCTTTCAAGCATTTCCTCCAAACAAGCTAAGTCATCTTTAGGATTGGCTCTTTGTATTTTAAACCTCCGATAGTCATTCCTCTCCGGATACCCTTCTCGAAAGACGACCATGGCACCGACGGCATCCGTACCTTGAATATGGGAAATATCAAACGATTCAATTCTTGATGGATATTCCCCAGTTCCCAAGATTTCTGCCAAACCATACAAGGCCTTTTCTTTCCCCTTGTTTCTTCGTAGCAATCGTTTCTTATGTTTGGCAAGATCTTCTCCAGCATTGACTTTTACCATGGCAATGGTATTTTTCTTATCTCCCCGTTTGGGTATGGTAATACGAATGGAATGCCCACTTTCTTTCTTGAGCGCTTGTTGTAAAACTTCCAAATCCACAGGTTCTACTTCTAGGACCAACTCTGCTGGAGGATGGGAAAGTCCTACATAATGTTGCTTGATAAATGCAGTAAAAATCTCTTCACAACGTTCCCCTTCAGCTTCCAACAAGTAGCTGTTTTTTCCCACCATTTTTCCATCTCTTTGGTAAAACACTTCCAACAAGTAGGTTGTACCGGCGTTGGCATAGGCAATATAATCTCTGGAATCGCCGAGAGGCTCTGAAATCTTTTGCTCTTCTCGCAAGACCCGCATCATTTCCATGGCTTCTTTCACTTGGGCAGCTTGTTCATATTCCATGTTTTTTGCATGGGCCATCATTTTCTCTTCCAACCGTTGCAACACCAAATCATTTTTCCCCATCATAAAATCCAATGGTTCTTGTAACCGTTTGGCATACTCCTGTTCCGCAATTTTTCCTGTGCACGGACCCGAGCAATCTTCAATAAAATAACTCAAACAAGGTTTGGTAGGACGACTCAAATCTTTCTTACAAGTCCGCAACTTATACATGCCTTCCCACCAATCCAGCGCAACATTGACGGCGGTCGCATTGGGAAACGGGCCAAAGTACTTGGCGCCATCCTGACGTAATTCTCGAACTTTGACCAATCTTGGAAAGGCTTCATTGGTGAGTTTAATGTAGGGGTATTGTTTATCGTCTCGAAGAAGAATATTGTACTTTGGGCGATGCGTCTTAATTAAATTGCTCTCTAAAATAAGGCTCTCAACCTCATTGTCAACGATGATATACTCAAATGATGCAATGTGTTTTACGAGAGCCTCTACTTTTCTGGAGCCCAGATTTTTTTGAAAGTAGGAGCGGACACGATTGCGCAAATTTTTTGCCTTCCCCACGTAGATAATCGTGTCCTTCTCATCTTTCATAATATATACTCCCGGCTTTGGGGGTAATTTTTTAATTTCTTCTGAAATGACAAACATTAAAGAGGCTTGGTGGCTTCTTTGAGCATCTCCAACTCTTCATCGTTCATATATCCCTGTAAGAGCTCAAAGGTTCTCCTGTGATATTGGTCAATGTAGGCAATTTCTTCCTTCGTTAGTAAATCCTTATCAATGAGGGCTCTTTCGTGGGGAACATAGGTGAAATCCTCAAATCCATAGAAGGTACCAAACTCATTTTGACGAAATTCTTCAACAAAGACCAGGTTTTCAATTCGAATGCCATGCTTATTTTCTTTGTAAATTCCTGGTTCATTGGAAACAACCATTCCAGGAACCAATGGAACCTGAATATTCTTGGTGGAGATGCTATGGGGGCCTTCATGAACACCCAATACAAATCCCACGCCATGACCTGTGCCATGTTTGAAGTCAATGGCCTCTCTCCACATGGGGTTTCTTGCCAGCATATCGAGAACCTGACCTGTGGTTCCCTTTAAGAATTTGGCAGTAACCAAATCCACATGGCCTTTTAATACCAAAGTGTAATCATGGATTTCTTCTTCCGTTGGTTCTCCCATGGCAATGGTTCTCGTGACATCGGTGGTTCCCTCTTGGTATTGTCCTCCGGAATCCACCAAGTACAATCCCTTGGCCTCGATCTCTGCAAACTCTTCTTCCGTAGCCGAATAGTGGGCCATGGCAGCATTGGCAGCATAGGCCGAAATCGTTGGAAAACTTTCCGAAAGGAAGGTATCCACCTCAGCCCTGTATGCATGAAGTTTCTCAGCCACATTCAGTTCATCCATGGGAATCTTACCAATATTCTTCTTCATCCAAAATAGGAACTTGGTCAGAGCTGCTCCATCCTTGATATGGGCGATTTTTATATTTTCTATCTCTTGTTGGTTTTTAATTGCTTTTTGCAGGGTGGTTGGAAGACCTTCCACCAAAAGATTGGCCCTATCTTTTAGGATGGCATAGTGTAGAGCCGATGTTCTACTGCTATCCACCCAAACCTTTTGGTTTTTGCTTAAAGCCTTCAAATCTTCTTCCACTGCTTCATAGGCCTTGATTTTCACTCCATATTTTTGCAAGTAGCTTTGTACCGTTTGATCCAGTTTCCTTTCATCCACATACAAAGTTGCATCGTTTTGACCGAGCAAGAAATAGGATACTACGATGGGTGTGTATCCATCGTCTTTGCCCCGAAGATTGAGTAGATAACAGATATCATCCAAGGTGGAGAAAAAGATTTTGTCAGCAGATTTCTGCTCCATGATGCTTCGTACCTTTTCCATCCTTTCAGATGGCGTTTCGCCGGTAAATTCCTCACTCAAAATGAATGCCTCTCCCATGGGAAACTCTGGACGATGTTCCCAAAACTCTCCCACCGGATCCTTATCGATGATAAACTCTGCTTCTGGCCCCAACAATTCTTTCATACGATCAAACATAGACTGCGGCACAATTTGTCCGTTGAAGCCCACCACCTGTCCCTTGGTATAAGATTCTTTAAGCCATTCTTCCCAAGTAGGTACGCCCTCATTACCCCATTTCATAAGGGTAAAAGGAGTTCCTTTGATTTCTTTTGCGGCCTGCACATGATAGCGGCCATCTGCCCATAAGAGGGCCTTTTCATTCGTGATAATACAATATCCGGCACTGCCGGTGAAATTTGTTAAATATACCCTAGATTTGAAACGTTCCATGACGTATTCACTCATATGGGGATCACTGGTAGGTACTACAAAATAATCCATACCCTCCCGTTTCATGATCTCTCTTAATTTTTGTATTTTTTCAGTTGAATTCATAGAATCCTCCTTTATTACATTTTACATTCTCATTATTACCCACAATCATGGAAGAATACACTTTACAAGGAAAAAGACCTCTTGCGAGGTCTTCCTTAAAGTTGTTCTTCCACTTGACGGACAATTTCTTCCGCGGTAATCTTAAATTCTTTGAATAAATCCGATCCTTTTCCAGAAAGTCCAAAGGTATGCATACCAATCGATGGGCCGCCCAAGGTATATTTTTCCCAACCCATGGTTCCCAATGCCTCAACAGAAATTCGTAGACCAATCTCTTTGGGCAAGACTTCTTGCTTATAGGATTCGCTTTGTTCTTCAAATAAATCCCAAGAGGGCATGCTCACTACACGAACATCAATGCCTTTTGCCTTCAGTTGCTCCTTTGCCTCCATGGCAAGCGATACCTCACTTCCTGTGGCGATGAGAATTGCCTTGGCTTCCCTTTCTTCCTTGGCAGCGATATAGGCTCCCTTGTGTAGCTTTTTAGCATCGATGCCCAAGGTGGGAAGTTTTTGTCTTGTCAACACCAAAGCTGTTGGCTTTTTATTTTTAAGTGCCACTTCCCATGCCACCAAAGTTTCATCGAAATCTGCCGGCCGAATGACTGACATATTGGGCATAGAACGCAACATGGCCAATTGTTCAATGGGCTCATGGGTCGGACCATCTTCTCCCACACCAATGGAATCATGGGTGAAAATATAAATGACAGGAAGATCCATCAAAGCCGACAGGCGCATCGCTGGCTTCATATAATCAGAAAATACAAAGAAGGTTGCACAATAGGGTTTCACTCCACCATGGAGTGCCATCCCATTGGTGATTGCAGCCATGGCAAACTCACGGACACCAAAATGGATATTTCGTCCTTCAAACTGTCCGGCAGACATAAAGGGTGAACCCTTAATCTCTGAATTGTTGGATGGTCCCAAGTCTGCCGATCCTCCAAGAAGATAGGGGTATTTTTGAGCCACTTCTTGCAAAGCCCTTCCCCCGGAAGAACGGGTGGCATCTTCTTTCTTTTCTCCGAAATAAGTAGATAAATCGCAATCTTCCGTGTTCATGGTCATAGAATGATGGTATGCGTCATACTTGGAAGAATGAGCTGCACGATAGCCATCCATCTTTGCCATATCTTCGGCATACATTGCCTCTTTCTCTTTTACAATCGTTGCGATGTGCGCTTTAACATCTTCTGGCACCGTGAAAGGCTCCTCTGTCCATCCAAGGTTTGATTTCAAAGCAGCATAATCATCTTCCTTCAATGGAGCACCATGGGATGCAGCCAATCCTTCCACAGAACCAGCCTTGTATCCAATAACCGTACGAATTTCAATGAAACTTGGTTTATCGCTTTGTTTCGCCCTTGCAATGGCCTCCGAAATACCATCAATATCGGTGCCATCTTCCACCAGCTGGGTATCCCAACCGTAAGATTCAAATCGTTTCCTCGTGTCATCATGGAAGGTGAGATCCGTATCCCCTTCAATGGTGATCTTGTTAGAATCATACAATACAATCAATCGATGCAGCTGATGACTTCCAGCAAAAGATGCCGCCTCATGACTGATACCTTCCATGAGACATCCATCTCCCACCAACACATAGGTGTGATGGTCAACAATCTTATAATCCTCTGTATTAAATGTTGCAGCCAAATGGGCTTCAGCCAACGCCATCCCTACACCCATGGCAAGTCCTTGTCCCAAAGGTCCCGTGGTTGCCTCTACCCCCGGTGTATGACCATATTCTGGATGCCCCGGTGTACGGGAATGGGTTTGCCGAAATTCTTTCAAATCTTCCATGGAAAGGTCATATCCAAAAAGATGAAGGGTACTATAGAGCAATGCACTTCCATGACCAGCGGAAAGAATAAAACGATCTCTATTCTCCCAATCCGGATTTTTTGGATGAAATTTTAAATGATCTCTGTACAAAGCATATACGGCAGGCGCCGCGCCCAGAGGCAGTCCGGGGTGGCCGGAGTTGGCCTTTGCAATCATATCCACCGATAACATTCGAAGTGTATCCACACACTTTTGATCAACCATTCTATTCCTCCTCTAAAAAACAACTATTCTTTTTACCTACTATCTTAAACAAAAACCTGGGAATTTGCAACTGCCTTTTCCACCTTGAAGGTTCCTGAAATAAGCGATATAACCACTCTAAGCCCCAAGATTGCATCCACTTGGGCGCGCGTTTGGTTCGTCCCGATAGCACATCTAAACTTCCACCGCATCCCAATGCAATGCTGGCGCTCTCATCGTCCAAATGATCCATAAAGATTTCCTGCTTGGGAAATCCCATCGCTACGACCACCGCATGGGGGCGTATTTTTTTAATATCCTCAAGAATTTGTTTTGCTGTTGGGCTTTCGAGTTCAAAATACCCATGATGATGTCCCACAATCTCCATGTGGGGATACTGCTTCTTCATTGCATCTATGGCCTCGGTCAATACCTCTTCTTTGGAACCCACGACATAGAGGGTTTTTCTCTCCTCGTGGAGCAGATCTAAAATAGAGTGCAATGTTTCAATCCCAGTTATGCGAGGTTTGCCTTGAATTCCTTTTAATTTTTCCGCCCACTTGATGCCTACACCGTCCTTCAGGACAAGGCCGGCTCCATTGATGATAGCTCGCAACTGTTGGTTTTGTGCCGCCATAACAATTTCCGGATTGGGCGTTACGATCCGAAGCAATGGACCATCTTCCAAATGCCTCCGGAGAATTTCTTTCATTTCTTCTTTGGTGATATCGTGAAACCGAATCCCCAGTACGTTAATTCTCATATGTTCCTTCCAATAAATTCATCACTTCTCTTGCATTGGCTCGAGCCAAGGACTTCCTACGTTCATCTCCCTCCAAAAGGGAATCCACATAGGTAGCATCGTCTTTTATCTTCTGTATCATGTCCAAAATATCTTCTGCCTTCATATGATCCACCGACAATAGATAGGGTGAATCTATTTCCTTCATAAAACCTTCCACCTTGGGGTCATAACTCAATGCCATGGCCTTGGTTCCCACCGCAGCGGAATAGATCAAACCATGCAATCGCATGGCAATGACGATCTCGGCTTTTTTCATAATGCCCATCAGGGTGGAAACACTCATCTCTCCATAATAGGAATGAAGGTTTTGGTGAGCAATATCTCTTTCCAATAACTCTAATATGTTTCGATCCTTGGAAAGATGCATGGGAAGCAAGAGGACATGATGCCCCTGTTGAAGATAGGATTCCACCGCCCGTTTGATTTCGGGGAAAAATCTTTCCTCTCCCCTCCACGGACGAAGGTTTAATACGGTAAATCCCTCGGATAATCCAGCTCCATCCAATATGGTTTCTGCACTTTTCTCATCGGGTTCCAAGAGGAAAACGGGATCGCTTCGAACGATGAGATTTTTCTCATCCAGTCCCAATTCTTTCAGATAGTCGGCTGAATCTTGGTCCCGTAGACTTATATAGTGGACATTGTTAAGGACTTTCTTCGTCAACTTTCGATTGAAGGATCCATTGATGGGCCCCACTCCATTGGCATAAATTACGGTTTTCTTTTTGTAGAATTTGGACAGAGCAATGACGAAAAGATAGTACCACAGGCTTCTGCTGCTGGTCACATCTTGCAACAAAGACCCTCCTCCAGAAATAAGCATTTCTGTCCTTCTCATCACCTTAGCAATGGTAAATGGGTTGAAACGATAGACAGAATCCACCGCATAGGTGGCTTTGGTCTTTTCTGGATTGTTGGAAAGAACTTGTAGATAGACATGGGGATTGGTTTTTCTGAGCTCCCCTACAATGGCTTCCAAAATCGCATCGTCGCCCTGATTATCAAAACCATAAAATCCCGACAAGAGAACTCTTCTTTCCCGTAAAAGTCTTTCATAAATGGCCATATGTTGTTGCACCATGGCATCGTCACTAAAGGATTCAGCAATGCGTTGATAGAGATTTTCTCCGAGTTCCTGACGTAGCGGTTCGTACTCATAAAGACGAATCATGTGTTCTCCCAAAGCTTTGGCGTCCTTCGGTGTAAATAAATACCCTGTGCGGTCTGGCTCAATGACTTTGGAGATTCCACCGACATTGGTGGCAATGGTGGGTTTCTTTAATTTGCCGCCTTCCAATATGACATAGGGAAAGCTCTCGCTCAAGCTGGTTAGACAATTGACATCAATTCCTTGGAGAAAAGAAAAGGGATCTTTGATTTCTCCGAGAAAATGCACATATTCTCCAATGCCAAGTTCATCGGTCAATTTCTTTAAGGACTCTAACTCTGTACCACTTCCTCCAATGAGAAAATCTGCTCGATGTTTTTTCAAAAAAGCAGCCGCACCACGCAAAAATGTTCCATGGTCCTTTACTTCTTCTAAGCGGGCCAATATTCCAAACTTAAAGGTCGATGGGTCCAATCCATACCTTTTACAAAAAGCAACTTTATCCACCATCTCTTCTGAACGGTTGAGTCGAATACCATTATAGACCACATCAATATGCTTTTTTCCAAAGCCCCGTTCTTCCAGCATGGTCTTAAAATTATCGCTCACGGCGATAAAGTTTTGAAACTTGCGAAGGGAATATAAATTTAAATTTTTGAAGATTAATTGTTTATAAAAAATACCTTTAAAATCCAGTCGATAATCGGAGTGAACTGTGGTCACAAAGGGAACATCTACCTTCTTCATGACAAATACACCGATAAAATTGGCTCGAGCACCGTGACAATGGATGAGATCAATCTTTTCTTCTTCCACATATTGCTTGATCTTATCCACCACCGACAAATCAAAACGACTCTTTTGAGGAAAGACTTTGGTTTCTATTCCAAGCTCCCTAGCTTCCTCTAAAAATACATCCTCAATAAAAACGCCCAAGCGGACATCCATCCGATTTTTAAGTTCACTGAGAAGGGTCATGATATGGGTCTTTGCACCACCCGTATCTCCACCGCTGATTAAATGTAAAACCTTCATCAATAGACCTCCCCCTCAATGGGTTGCAAATGCCATAAATCCATATCCTTTATATTCATGTCTACCTTGGCTTTGGCAACGGTTACAATGGAACTCTTGGCAAATCGAAATTGTCGTTCCATGAGCGCCTGGCTATTTTTCTTTGTCTTCCACGCACCAATTAAAGAAACGTCCATGGCTTTGCCCCGTTCTTCACAGACATCATAGAGGGCCTTTTCTGTCGCCTTGGTTTCCCATAGCATATCCATTATCATGAGATAGCGAATTTCGCCCCGTTCAATGTAGCGAGCCATCAAATATCCTGTCAATTGATTGTTTTCCCTTGCTTCCCATAGAATATATTTTCCAAAACTCCGCATCTTTCCGTGGATGAAATCCAACGTCCGTTCACTCATGATGGGAAAATCTTTTTTCACCCTTTCCCACAATGCTTCCACCTCCGGAGAGAATTCTTTCACCTCTTGAAGGGTCACTTGGGATGTATCCACTCTATTCTTTTTCCTCCATACAGAAGACAGACCCTCCACCATTTTTGAAATGGCAGATACAAATCCACGCAATAAAAAATTCCCCTTTACAATATGACGTGGGTTCAAGACCTTGGCAAATACTGGTACTTCTCCCACAATCTCATATCCCTGATGATCCACCAAATGTAGGAGTTCTTCCTGCAAAGGGAATGTCAAAAAAATCTCTCTCTCGGGGTTTTCTTCTTCAAATTCTCTGTATAACTTTGTAAATAGCCCTTCTCTTCTACGATTTTCGGTCACCACATTATCTAAAAGAAAAGCACCCCTTAGGGAGCCTTTTGGTGTATGGAAATCACGAAAAATTGCACCCAAATGGGCCACATAGCTTTCTTCATTCTCTATCGTCTTGTGAATAGAATCCTCCGTATATCGCTCTAAAAAATTTTCATAGGATCCCAAATCATAAATTTCATCTATTAGTTGCAAAACCGTCGGTTTCATCATTCCTCCAAGCTAATGCTAATCTTCAGGGCTTTATTAATCTTATGTATGACAGAATCATCCAATCGACCAATTTTTTCCTTTAAGCGCTTTTTGTCAATGGTACGGATTTGCTCCATGAGAATCACAGATTCCTTTGGTAAACCACAGGTCTGCCCCTCCACCTGCACATGGGTAGGTAGAGAAGACTTGTTGCGAACAGAAGTGATGGCAGCCACAATGGTGGTTGGTGAATATTTATTTCCGATGTCATTTTGAATAATCACAACGGGACGGACGCCTCCCTGTTCGCTCCCTATGACTGGGGATAAATCTGCATAAAACAAATCCCCCCGTACAATCGAGCGATCATCTTTTATTATTTTCATTTTTTGACCGTGTTGCTTTTTGTTTTTAAGCATACTTTCCCCTTATACATAGTTGATAATGGTATAAACCTCTCCACCTTTCATGTAGACCCTCGGTATCCTCCGAGAAATCATACACATAATCTCATAATGAATCGTGCCCATGGCTTCTGCCAACTCTATGAGTGTTGGCTCATCTCCTCCATTGTATCCGAAAATAATCACTTCATCTCCAATGGATACATCATCGATATCTGTCACATCGACCATTAATTGGTCCATACATATATTTCCGATGGAGGGAGCTTTTCTCCCCTTTACACTGACCTCCATTTTATTCGATAAAAGACGGGAAATACCATCTGCATATCCCAATGGGAGGGTGGCAACCTTGGTAATTCTACGGGTCACATAGGAATGCCCATAGCTAATCCCAGAACCTTCTGGTAAAATCTTCAAGTTGCTAATCAAGGCCTTGAACGTCATCAAAGGCTTTAAATCCCAATGAGATTTTAACCGATTCGACGGTGGATATCCGTAGAGAATGATTCCTGGACGTACATAATCCAAATCATATGCCTCATAATCCATAATCGCCGCCGAATTGGAAACGTGTTTCTTTAACTTTACACCACTTTTGGACTCAAGAGAATCAGTAAAGGACTTGAATACCTGAAACTGTTCATCGGTAAATCGCTGATCTCCTGTGTCCGCTGTGGCAAAATGGGTATAAATCCCCTCGCAGGTAATCGAATCCATGGAAATAATCTTACAGATTCGATCCAGCGCCACCGTACCTGGCAAAAACCCAATACGGCTCATACCTGTGTCCAACTTGATATGTATTTTTGCCTTTTGACCCATCTCCTTGGCATAGGTATCTATTAAAATCGCCTGTTCATAATCATACACCGTCATGGTAAGATTGTTATGAATGGCCTCTTTGATTTCTGAATTCCGTATATAATTTAACAGCAAAATAGGATCTTGGATCCCCGCTTGCCGTAGCTCTAAACCCTCCGAAAGAATGGACACACAAAAATATTCCACTCCCGCTTCTTTTAATTCCTTCGCCACGGTAATTGCGTCGTGATTATATGCGTTGGCTTTAATGACAGCCATAATCTCACTGCCGGGCCTTAAATGTTCTTGAATAACCGATAAATTATGATGCAAATGATCCAAGTCAATTTCCAACCAACAGGGTCGTATTTCTTCAAAATTCAATTTTGCACCTCCCAGCCATTAAAATATACCATAAAATACGATTTTTTTCAATATTTTCTATGGAATCTCCGTCCCTATCCACCTTTCCTACCAAAGAAAGCTATGGTATACTAAAACTAGGTGATTGTATGAATGAAAAATTAGAAAAAATAATAGATTTTATTGTCCTAATGGACAAGATGAAAACCATCGAAAGACGGACCAAATTGATCTTCCAAGATACACGGGAAAATGATGCCGAACATTCCTTTCATATTACTTTGATGGCATCCATCCTCCAAGAATATGCACCGGATGCAGACCTGCAAAAAACCATGGAAATGTGTCTTGTTCATGATATTGTGGAAATCGATGCCGGCGACACCTTTGCCTATGATGAAGAAGGATACAAGACAAAAAAAGATCGAGAACAAAAAGCTGCCCAACGTATTTTTGGAATTCTTCCTAAGAAAATGGGCTCCTACTATAAAGGACTCTGGGGAGAATTTGAAGAAGGGAAAAGCCCCGAGGCGCAATTTGCCAATGCCATGGATCGTATGCAACCGATTCTCAATAATATCTATAACCACGGTGGAACATGGAATGAATATGAGGTATCATGGAACCAACTTATGGGGCGTATGGAACCCATTCGAAGATTCAGCGAAGAGCTTTTTATCTTTCTGGCAGAGCGGGCAAAAGAATACTTTGAAGATGCCCCGCACACTTTATAGACTAAGAAGAAAAACAATTGATGGAGACGAGGTCTTCCAAAATATCTTCAAAAAATGCCCTGCCGAAGCAGGACAATTTCTATTGTATTTCGTGTAATACGACTTCTCCCTTGGCGAGAGATTGCTTTATATCTATGATTCTTTGGTTGGAACTTCCTCTAAATTTCAGTCGAATATCGTACAGAGCCTGTACAAAAAGTCCATCTACCAATACATCGCACTCTTCTAAGAGTGCTTTTCTCTTTTCATTGGCCAATATTTGTTCATATGTGTAGCCGGAGTAGACCCAAATATTTTTGTTCACAACTTTTTTGATTTCACGAACCACATGGATTAGCTCCGTGTTTTGCATAGGCTCTCCACCCAAGAGACTTAGACCGGACACCACAGGATCCTTAAGGTATTCAATGATGGTCCGGGTCGCTTCATCGTCCCATACCTTTCCAAATTGAAAATCCTGATAGGCTCCGTTGAAACAATTGGGACAATTGTGGGTACAGCCCGTGACAAATATGGTGGCTCGAATACCTTCTCCATTGGCCACATCATACTTTCTAAGCTGTGCGTACCTCATATTAGATATGCATAACCCTCGATGAAATTTCCTTGGTCCTTCCCTCATTCCAGAAGTTCTCTCCCAAATATCCGCAGGTTCTGCGAATGACGGTGAGTTTCGTTCTGTCTTTGTTGTGACAGTGGGGGCATTCCCATTCCATTCCATCATTGGTTTTAATTTCGCCATCATATCCACAAATGTGGCAATAATCACTCTTCGTGTTAAATTCAGCATAGGTGATATGATCGTAAATATAACGCACAAGAGATTCTACAGCTTCTGGGTTGTTGGTCATATTGGGTATCTCAGCATAGGAGATACATCCTCCGGTGGACCGTTTTTGGAATTCACTTTCAAAATCAAATTTATCAAAGACGGAGATTTCTTCTCTAACATCCACGTGATAGGAGTTGGTATAATATCCCTTATCGGTGACGTCTTTAATGGAACCAAATCTCCGCAAATCCAATTGTGCAAAGCGATGGGTCAAACTCTCTGCCGGTGTGCCATAGAGAGCAAATCCAAGACCCGTTTCTTCCTTCCAGGTGTCAATGGCCTCTTTCAAGCGATCCATTACCTTCAGGGCGAAGGGTTTTCCCTCCGGTGCCGTATGGCTATGTCCCGTGGTAAGTTTGGTAGCTTCATAGAGTCCGATATACCCCATGGAAATGGTTGCATATCCACCTTTTAGTAAGTGGCCTACCTTCTCACCGGGTTTCAATCGAGCAATGGCTCCATGTTGCCAGTGGATGGGACTTACATCGGACGTCACATTTTCCAATAGTTCATAGCGGAACATCAGAGCTTTTTTCACAAGATTCAATCTCTTTTCGAAGATTTCCCAGAACTTCTCCTCATCGCCTCCAGCCAAGATGGCAATTTGGGGAAGGTTCAAACTGACAACTCCCATGTTGAATCTTCCATCTAATTTATACTTTCCGTTTTCATCTTTCCATGGTGATAGGAATGCTCTGCATCCCATGGGAGCATAGACATTACCCTCGTAGTACTTACGCATAAGTTTTGCAGAAATATAATCGGGGTACATTCTCTTTGCCGTACACTTGGCCGCCAATTTGGTCAGATAATAATACTCACTTTCAGGATGAACATTGTGTTCATCAAGTACATAAATGAGTTTGGGGAAAGCCGGTGTCACGTAAACATCAGCTTCATTTTTGATTCCCTCAAGTCGTTGCTTCAAAATTTCTTCTTGGATGAGCGCAGCTTCCTTGGCATATTCAAAATCGGGCATAAAGTGCATAAAGAGAGTGACAAAGGGTGCCTGACCATTGGTGGTCATCAAGGTATTGATTTGGTATTGAATGGTTTGAATTCCATCCTTTACTTCTTTTCTTGTCCTCTTCCAAGCAATTTCTTCTGCCTTTTCCATATCCGGCTCTATTCCATAAATCTCTTTCTGTTCCTCCACTACGGACTTGAGATATTTTTCGTAGCTTTTCCGAACAAAGGGAGCTAAAATACGATCTACTCCGTTGATACTCTGTCCGCCAAATTGACCACTGGCCACTTGGGCAATGATCTGGGTCGTAACGGTACAAGCCACTTGGAAACTCTTGGGTGAATCAATTTTCTTTCCGTTGATGACGGTTCCATTGGTGAGCATATCATGTAAATCAATGAGACAGCAGTTGAACATGGGTTGAATTATATAGTCCATGTCGTGGAAGTGGATGGCTCCCGAGTCATGGGCCATAACAATGTCGGTGGGCATGATGATTCGGCGAGCGATATCCTTTGATACTTCGCCGGCGATCAAATCTCTTTGTGTGGAAACGATCTTGGCATCTTTGTTGGAGTTTTCATCCATAACACCCACGTTGGAACGGTTCAATATTCCCACAACATCTTCATCAATGGTATTGATTTGTCTTTTGAAAGCCTGTACAGAACGATAGCTCTCATAGGCCTTTGCGGTGGCAGGATTATCGTATTTCAATAATTTGTAATACACCTGTTCTTCAATGCCATGGATGGTCATGGGCTCTTTTAAAATCGAAGCAAATTCTTCGATTTCGTCGGCAATTCTCTCTGCTTGTCCCTCTTCGTAAACACCCGAGGATGAGTGCATAGCCTTTTTGATGGCAACTACAATCTTCTCCTTGTCGAAGGGTACCCTTTGCCCCGTTCTCTTAATGACTTCCATTTTTTCCTCCTACTATATATAGTATATTTATTTAAACTCCTTGCTGAGGGAATGATGCTACAATATCTTCTCATTCCCATTTCAAACCTACTTTAAGTATACTCCATTTCATACCCTTCGTCAAGAGAAAAACCCAATATATTGTGATTTATTTTAATTTTATTACTATATCTGGTGTTATTTCCCTTTTGCGATAAACCTTGAAAAATGGAGATTCTTTCGCATTTCGTAATAAATTGAAAAAAAATAATTATGTATGTACCTCAAATATCATAACTATATCTTGTGGTTTCCAATAAAAAAACTCCTCCATGGGAGGAGTTTTGAACGATTGCTTTTGGATTACTTGGCAACGGCTTTGACGGCCTCGGCCACAGCCTTGGGTATTTCCATATTCATGGCATCGGGAATGACATAGTCCTCTGTCAAATCCTCACCGACGATGGCTGCGATGGCTTCTGCTGCCGCCATTTTCATTTCCTCAGTGATTTCTGTGGCTCGTGCATCTAACGCTCCGCGGAAAAGCCCGGGGAAGCAAAGAACATTGTTGATCTGGTTGGGGAAATCAGACCTTCCCGTACCCACCACACGGGCTCCTGCCCTCTTGGCTTCGTCAGGATAAATCTCCGGAATGGGGTTGGCCATGGCAAATAGAATGGCATCCTTATTCATAGAGCGAACCATCTCTTCTGTAACGGCTCCCGCCACAGAAACTCCAATGAAAATATCAGCCCCTTCCATGGCTTTTGCCAAATCTCCCTGGAGATTTTCTGGATTGGATATTTGGGCAATCTCCTCTTTGATGGCAGTATTTCTTTCTTCTCCGCGACAAATAATTCCCTTGGAATCTAAAATTAAAATATTTCTAGCACCGAGATTGTGCATCATTTTTAAAATTGCAATCCCCGCAGCACCGCATCCATTGATGACCACCTTGACATCCTCGGCCTTTTTCTTTGTTAGTTTTAGAGCATTGATGATCCCGGCCGTTACCACCACAGCCGTTCCATGCTGATCATCATGGAAGACAGGAATATCGAGTTCCTCTTTCAAACGACGCTCCACTTCGAAACAACGGGGTGCAGAAATATCTTCCAAATTGATACCACCAAAGGTCGGGGCGATCTGTTTTACCGTTTCAACTATGACATCCGTATCTTGGCTATCGATGAGAATAGGAAAGGCATCTACATTGCCAAAGTGTTTGAATAAGATAGCTTTCCCTTCCATAACAGGCATACCAGCTTTGGCACCTATGTTTCCCAGTCCAAGGACAGCTGAACCATCGGTAACCACAGCCACCAAATTCCCCTTGGCTGTATAACGATAGACTTCTTCTTCATTTTCAGCAATTTTTTTACAAGGTTCAGCTACTCCAGGGGTATAAAGTAGTGCCAAATCATCTTTGCAAGTTAAGGGGGCTTTGGATTCCACTTTTATTTTCCCTTGGTGTGTCTCATGAAGCTCTAACGCTTCTGTTTTGTAATCTCGACTTTCTTTAACCATATGATCTAAAATCTCCTTCTTTTGAATAAAATATTTATTAGGTATCAACTCCGCCTCTTTGCGAAGTTCCTCTACGAATATATAGCGTAGTACTCCTTTGCGCAAAAACGCGACGAGTACAGAACTTAGACCTCCCCCCTCTCCTGCAGCAAGATCCGATGTAAAATCTAAACCTAAATGAGACTCCCCTTTTCTAGTAAAGTTGTGATATCCCCGATCCATAAGCTCAGCTTCCATAGGATTAAGTCCATATTGCTCTTCGTTGATAAAGGTTTGATAACCACAACGGATTCCAGGACGACGCATGATAAGTCGAATCTTCTTATCTGTATGATGAGCTAAATTTGAAATATCCATGGTATCTACTCGATACAAATTTCTTCCAGAAGGTTCCAGCTCTTCTCCAGAACTATCATAAAAGGTAGCTCCAAAGCGACTCAAAATTCCCATTCCCATATCAGTCACGGTTAGATATCGAATATCGAGATACATAATATCAAATCGGCTCAGTAAATATTCCATCTCTTCTGATAAAGCTTTCGTCGTGGCACTAAGAGGAGAAGATGGTTTTTCTTGAGGGGTGTACAAAACCGCTCGATCATTTAGAGGAAATACATCTAAATCTGTTAAGATTTCGTCTTCCACAAAATACAATCTATCAATCATTGACTCACCACATTTTGAGGATTTCCATCCAAAAAGGCTTGAACATTATCAAATAGAATTCGCATTAACTTTTTTCGTGACTCAAAACTAGCCCAAGCCAAATGAGGTGTTAAAAAGACATCTTCACGATGCAAAAAAAGATGGTTCTTCGCCATGGGTTCCTGCGCCAAAACATCACTCAAATAAGCCGCAACCCTCCCGCTATCTAAATACGAAATGAGTTCCTCTTCGTTGACCAAGGGCCCCCGCGCCGTGTTGACAAGAATCACACCATCTCTAACCTTTTCTAGGGTTTCTTTGCATATGAAATGACGCGTTGTATCGTTCAATGGTGCGTGAAGACTGATGATATGACTTCTTTTGAAGAATTCATCTTCCTCTACATAGGGGGCTTCCTTCTTGCCTCGATGGCTATAAGCAATCACTTCCATACCAAAAGCTCTTGCAATTTCTGCAACCTTTTTCCCAATGGAACCATATCCATAAATTCCTAAGGTCATGGATGCAATATCGTGAGTTGTATTTAAGTAGTATACAAAATCACGACTTTCGGCCCATCGACCTTGCCGATTCTCTTTGGCGTAGAGATCAATCCTATTCATATAATTGAGAATATGTGCAAAGGTCATTTGTGCCACGGAATCGGAAGAATATCCCGGAACGTTGGTAACTGTAATTCTCTGGTTGTTGCAATAATCCAGATCAATCACATCATACCCCGTTGCTATCACACCAATATACCGTACCTTGGTATCTTCCAGCTCCTTCTTCCCAAGTCGTACTTTGTTAGTAAAAACAACTTCAGCATCACCAATGATTCGTCTTACATCCTCTGGAGACGTGCGCTCTCGAACCGTCAAGTCTCCAAAAGATTGCAAACAGGACCAGTCCAAATCTCCTGGATTGTTGGCAAATCCGTCCAAAACAACTAATTTCATATTTTCCACCAACCTTTTTCAAATTCATATCCATACTATACATACCCATCATGCAAAGACTATAACATCTCAAATAAGAAAGTATCCATTATCTACTCATAAACCATGAAACTTTGTCTTCTCTTCACTTTATTCCTCTGATATAATGACTGTATCGGAGGTGTATTTATGAAACTCGAC
>JAUNVC010000033.1 GCA_030537875.1 Tissierellia bacterium
GTACTTCATTACACATCCCTCTTCTCCATCCTATACTTTCAACTACTCTATAAATAGACTACCTTAAAAAGTAGGAAATAATTATAAATTTTACCAGAATTGTCAAGATCTGTTTTCTCTTCATTAATGATAGATAAAGAAAAATCAATTTAAAATGATAAAACTCCATAGAACGTTAATGAACTACGGAGTGTGATTGTTGCAAATTATTATAAATTTTTTTGAATACCTACTATACCATTTTTGGAATCAAATCCAAAATCCTCTAAAAAATTACTTTTACGATAATCCGCATCGGCAAGTGTTCCACCAATCGTAATCAAGGCAGAAATATTAGGCACTTCTAACCCTGCCACTTTTGCCAATCGCTCCCATAAAACCAATCCAATGGAAATATCCTCTTGAAAATATCGAGATTCTACAGAGGTGGGACCTTGAATGTCTCGGAACACCGGAGATGTGTTAAAGAGTTCCTGGAGACTTTTATCCGGTTCATAGGCAAAATAACCGGAATTGAAACGGCTTTCCTTTTCTCCTTCTAATTCGTATCCGTAAGCTCTAGCCAATGTTCGCCGTTCTTCTGCAACTTTACGCATCAACTTTAACGTGTGTTTTGTTATACCTTCCCGATAAAGATAGAAATCTCCCTTAGAATAATCAATTCGCCCCGTATTCAACACCGAAGGTGCCGGATGAACTTCCGGGTTGGCATTGAGTAAAAACGCATGGAGTACATCTTCCGCCTTCTGATAGATGGGATAGAGTTGATTGGCAATTTCATAAGCTTCATCCCCTCGTCCTTTGGGATAAGAGGTAATGTAAAGCCGTTTCACCCGAAGAGAAAGTTCTATCAATCCACGATCCGGATAGGCCCGGGTAGCATAGGGAAGGGAATTGGCTTCCGCAAAGAAAAAATTTGTCTCAATATTCATATCTTTAATTGCATTTAGGAATAAGATTGATGCAAAACAAGCAGAAAGGTTAAAAAGAATCATCTGGTCCGATGTAATAAAAGGAGCCACTTCACGAGCGTATCTCTTCAGAGCAATTCCCGGTAGTGTGAATAAGACCACATCGGCATCCTTTATAACTTCTTCCGGATTACAGAGAATATCAATACCGTTAACCACAAAAGAGGAATCTTTTTCTTGAACCACAACAGAATTCCCAGGTAACATTTTTCGGTATTTGTGAAAATTTTTCGGCATTGTATAGACCTTTACCTCAAATCCCCGATTGAGCAAATCAGCAGCTGTAGTAAGACCCCCATGCCCCGAACCGATTACTGCAATTCTTTTTACTTTTTTTATATTCGCCATTGAAAACCCCCTTATGTATTATACTGTACTTTTAAAAAAGGATATAAAAAGTACATTCCATTAATTATTTTACATGAAAAACAAGAAAAATTCCATTTCATTTTTCCTTTTCCAAACTTACTTTTATATTGAATAAAGTCAATCATAATCCCAAAGAAAAGCAATGAGAAAATTTTATTACAATAATTTAAATTGAAAGTTTTTTCTAATTTTTATTGTTAAAATACAAAAGCTATGGTACTATTTTATTAGCAATCTAATTTGTTATAGTATTAAATAAGGAGGGAATTTATGGTAGTAACAATTGTTGTACTGTATATGTTGTTCATGTTGTTTATCGGCTGGTATTCCTCTAAGAAGATTTCTGATAACGAAGACTTCATGTTAGCAGGACGAAGACTCGGCCCTATACTAATGGCCGGAACTCTTGCCGCTACGGAAATTGGAGGAGGTTCCTCATTGGGTGTCGTAGAAAAATCTTTTGGTGATTGGGGCTTGGGAGCAAGCTGGTACGTCATTACTATGGGGATCGCCTTTGTCATCCTGGCCTTCTTTGCTCCAAAATTCAGAGGAGCGGAAGTTCGTACCGTGCCAGAGTACTTTCGTCGAAGATATGGAAGAAGTGCCGGTATCGTAACTGCAATCATTATGATTTTACCCTTAATCGGTCTGACGGCATCTCAGTTTATCGCCTCTTCAACTATCGTCTCTGTGATGTTGGGATGGGACTATCGTGTAGCCGTGACTGTCGTTGCAGTAGTTGTAACCGCATACTCGGTGATGGGCGGTCTTTGGTCCGTTACCATGACAGATTTCGTCCAAGTATTTTTAATCGTCATAGGTATGATTATTGCCGTCCCTTATGCATTGAATACAGCAGGAGGAATGGACGCAGTAAGAGCCAATGTGCCCCCTGAAACTTTTGATCTCTTTAAAGGCATTGGCGTGTTAGAAATCGTTTCTCTAACCATTATGTATATAGCATCCTTTACTGTCGGCCAAGAAGCGGTATCACGATATTATGCCGCTCGGGATGGAAAGGCAGCGGTTCAAGGTTCTGCAATCTCCGCAGTGATAAACTTTATCTACGCTTTTATTCCTACAATTTTGGGTATTATCACTTTATCTCTGATCAATATGGGCAAATTAAATCATGACCTAATTGCTGAAAACGGTGCATACTATGCTTTGCCCCATCTAGCAATGGCAACCATGCCTAAAATTATTGTCGGATTCCTTTTTGCCGGTATTATTTCTGCCACCATGTCCTCTGCCGACTCCGACCTTCTCGGAGCTGGCTCTATCTTTGCCAATGATATATACAAGATTTATATCAAAAAGGATGCCGACTCCAATCAAGTTATGAAGATGACTCAAATTACCATGGTATTGGTGGGTATCTTCGGTTGGTTTATTGCATTTACCAATACAAAATCCATCATTTCCATCTTAATGTTCTCCTTTACATTACGAGCCGCCGGTTCTTTCTTCCCCTATATCTTCGGCTTATACTGGAAGAAATCTTCCGAAGGTGGAACCATCGCTTCCTTAATTGCAGGATCTGCCGTAGTTTTGGCTTTTGAATACGTGGAGTCCCTCAATACATGGGCAAGCGCTCACTCCATTAACTCCATTTTACCCGGTTTGGCCGTTTCATTAATCGCATTTTTCCTATTCTCAAAAATTATGCCTGCCAAGGAAGAATCCTGTGAACTGACCCCGGAAGAGTATGCCAAATAATCAAAATATTCACTCTATTCAAAGGACTGTTTTCAACGATGAAAATAGTCCTTTTTCTATGAAGAACTATTCACTTTTTTATCTCTTAAAATCTCTATGCTTTAAAATGGTACAATACTATTTATCTTATATTTTTGGTATACTGGTTGAAACTAAAGGAGGGAATCCAATGAATTCATTAAATCAATGTTTAACTTTTTTACAAAGGTTGGAAGAATTAAAACTTATAGAAAGGGCTAATATGGTCTTAGGAGGAACACGTCAAGAAAATTCCGCTGAACACTCATGGCATGTAGCGACAATGGCTCTTATTTTAGCTCCCGAATTGGCGGAAGATTTAGATCTTTTCAAGGTGATTGCCATGCTTTTAATTCACGACATTGTAGAAATCGAAGCGGGAGATACTTTCATCCATTCAAAAGATGTCATGTCACAAAAAGCTCGAGAGGAAAAAGCCTTGGAAAATCTTTTTAATCTCCTTCCTGAAGATCAGGGAAACTACTTAAAAGAGCTTTGGCATGAATGTGAAAATTTGGAAACTAAAGAGGCACGTTTTGCTAAAGCCTTAGATCACTTTCAACCGATAATGAATTACCATCAAGTGGGAAAAATTTATACCGATAGAGCACCGGTGAGTATCGATC
>JAUNVC010000034.1 GCA_030537875.1 Tissierellia bacterium
AAACCAATCCGATCATATACTCTCTGTAAAGTATTTGATGCAACTTCTCGGGCTTTTAATGTGCCTTCCTTAATCACTTCATCAAGATACGTAGTATCACTTAGATATCGTTCCGTCTCTACTCTTAAGGGAGAGAGAACTCCATCTACTACCTCAATTAAATCCTTCTTCAAATGACCATAGCCTTTTCCTTCGTATCGAGCCACAATCTCATCGATTGGATCTCCACTAAATACATGATAAATATCCAATAGGTTTTTGATTCCAGGTTGCTCATCAATATATCGAACGATACCTTCCGAATCTGTTACCGCTCTTTTTATTTTCTTCTCCAGTGATTTTTTGTCTTCTAGAAGCAATAAATATGCTCCTGGATTCTCATCACTCTTACTCATCTTTTTCAAAGGATCTTGTAAACTCTTAATCCTTGCTCCAGATTTCTGGATCAAAGCTTCTGGTAGAACGAAAGTTTCTCCAAATTGATAATTAAATCGTTCTGCAATGTCTCTTGTTATTTCCACATGTTGCTTTTGGTCATCACCCACCGGCACTAACTCCGTATCGTATAAGAGGATATCCGCAGCCATCAATATGGGATAGCAAAATAATCCGGCATTGGCATTCAATTCATCTCCACTCTGAACTTTGGTTTTAAATTGTGTCATGCGATAGAGTTGACCCAAGTTGACCACAGTATGGAGAACCCATGCCAGCTCTGCATGTTCACTTACATGACTATTGATATAAAGAGTCACTTTCTTGGGATCTAATCCAGCAGCCAAATATACAGCTATTAGTTTTCTAGATCTTTCCCGTAAAAGAGCAGGATCTTGTTTTACTGTTATGGCATGAAAATCGGCCACTGAAAAAAAACACTTATATTCATCTTGAAATTGCAGCCAATTTTTTATTGCACCTAAGTAGTTGCCAATGGTTAGTTCACCTGACGGTTGTATTGCACTATATACTGTTTTCATATATCCTCCTATAATTCGTCATATTCATACTGAAATGTATCAAAATTTCTTAAATCTCCCGTGTTGTAACCCTTCATAAACCATCGTACCCGCATCTCTGCGCTTCCGTGGGTGAAAGAATCTGGTACAACCCGCCCTTGATATTGTTTTTGCAATACATCATCTCCAACTCTTCCGGCGGCATTGATTGCTTCCTCTAAGTCGTCCACATCCAAGTATCCTTTTTCTTCAATTCTTCTTGTGAATACACCGGCAAAATAATCGGCCATTAGTTCGATTCGAACAGAAATTTTATTATATTCAGTGGGAGATAGTTTTTCACGTAATGCCTGTTGCTGCTGTAAAATCCCCAATAAGTTTTGCACGTGGTGTCCAATTTCATGGGAAATGACATATGCAATGGCAAAGTCACCCGACGCGCCCAACTCGTTTTTAAGCTTGTCAAAAAAAGATAAGTCTAAGTACACCGTTTGGTCCCCTGGACAATAAAAGGGACCCATAGCTGCTCCAGCCATGCCACAGGCCGATTGAATAGATTGATGAAAAACAACGAGCTTGGGCTCTTTGTAAACAACTCCCTGTTCTCTCAGTCCCTGATACTCGTTAAAAACTTCTTTCCAAACATCTTCTGTGTCAGCTAAAATAACCTTTATAAATTCCATTTTTTCAGCATCTTCTGCCGTTTCCACATAAGACGAGGGTTGGTTTGCCACCATGGGGACTAGTTGTAATGGATTTCCACCCATCAATGTATAAAGAACCGCCACAATGATAAGACCGGCACCGCCCATGCGGATGCCTCCACCTATCCCTCTTCCAGAACCTCTCCTATCAACAACGTTGGAGCTTCGTCTACGATCTTGCCAGCGCATGATTACCTTCCTTTCAATTCCTCAATGGATTGTTTTGCTAAATGTTTTATTTCCTGTTGATCTAAAGATGGAAAATCGCCTTTCGCATACAATATTTTTCCATTGCTCACCGTCATCTCCACATCCGAATCCATGGCAGAATATATAAGAGCACTCAACGGATCATGCAATGGCCAATTGTGGATACCATCCAAATTATAGATAACAAAATCTGCAGTCCATCCCTCTTTGATCTCTCCCAATTTTTCATATCCCAAAGCTTTGGCTCCATTTACCGTGGCCATTTTTAGTAGTGCGCGAGGATGCATAATCAGTGGAGAGCGAGTTTTTCCCTTGACTACTTTCGATATCAGTTGAAGCTCTTGTAACATGCTCTGCCTGTTGTTGCTCGCTGCACCATCTGTACCGACACACAAGGTGACACCGGCCTCCATCATTTTTTCAATCTCTGGAATCCCGGAGCCCAATTTCAAATTGCTAGATAGGTTTATGGCTACATGGCATCCATACTCGGCTAAAATATGCCGATCTTCATCGGTTAAGTGGACGCAATGTGCCAATACCGTATGTTCATCTAAAACACCCAATGATTCCAAATAGGCTATGGGCGTCTTTCCCCAGTTTTCCATTGACATCTGAAATTCCGTCATTGTTTCAGCTGCATGGGTATGAAATATAAGTCCATGCTCTAAAGCAAACTCCTTGCTTCTTCGTATGTTTTCTCCACCCATGGTGTAGATCGCATGGGGTGATACGGTGACCTTTGTTTGCTCATCGTGGCTGGTCATATATTGTCGACAGACTCTATTCCACCGCGTGTCGAAATTACCATCGAGGTCCATGAGGCCTTGACCAAATCCTCCCCTCACACCCGCTTCTTTTGCAGCACGACTCACCATCTCTTCTTCAAAATACATATCATTTACAGTGGTGGTTCCACTGGCTATCATTTCCAAAAAGGAAAGAAGGGTACCATTGTAAATATCTTCTGCCGTAAGTTTATCCTCCAAAGGCCAAATCTTATTTTGCAACCAATCCATAAGCTCCATATCATCGGCTAGATTGCGAAACAAGCTCATGGCCAAGTGGGTATGACAATTCACATAGGCCGGTATCATATAGCGATTCTGGAGATCCATGACCTCTCCATCCATATCTTCTAAGACTTCTTCCGTTATGGCTTGATACTTGCCATCTTTAATCAAAATATTGGATTGTATAAATTCACCTTTATCAGAATTGTAATACTGTACATTTTTTAATATCATTTTTCCCTCTATTCATGTGGCATAATAATTGTATGTTTTTCAATGCCATAAATGACCAATGGGACAAATATGACAATAAGTAAAACTCCCGGCACTTGCTCGTATAGATGTTCCGATATAAAAGCGTCAAATTTCATGGTAGAAAGCCATACATCTTCTATCAAATATCCACCTATAAGGTACGTAATCCTTCCAAATAGCAGTCCATGATCACTGCTGTCATATTTCCAAAGCGAAACTTTTCGTGAAGATAATAGGCTAAAAACGTTCCAACAATAAGCTCCATAGCAAAGGGAATATTTTGTTCCCATAAACTCACACCATAGATCTTCAGCATAAACAACGCACCTATATTGAT
>JAUNVC010000035.1 GCA_030537875.1 Tissierellia bacterium
AATTCTTCAAAATTTTTTTGTTTAAAACCTAGTTTCTCGGTTATATATTTAATATCGGGTCAATCATCATTGACCCATCAATATGTCATATAACGAAGGAGGCTTTCTAATGGTAAAATTAATAATTAAAGTTTTAGTATCTGCTTTGGCAATTTTTATTGCGGCACTATTACCCCTAGGGTTTAAAGTGGAGAATTTTGGCGCTGCTATTGTTGCAGCTATTGTGATTGGCATCCTAGATTGGGCCATCAATAAATTTACGGGAATTGATGCGTCGCCTTTTGGAAGAGGTGCTGTGGGCTTTATTACTGCGGCTATAATTATCTTCTTAACCGGTCGACTAGTAGATGGATTCCATGCAACAGTTATGGGCTCTCTCGTAGGTGCCTTAATCTTAGGTGTTGTGAATATGATTATTCCCGGAGAGAAAACCATGTAAAAAAGAATTTTAAAAAGAGTTGCTATCTTCCCATTACGAAGATAGCAACTCTTTTCTTCTAAAAAAATTTATAATCGAAAACATTTCATTGCATATACCTTTTAAAAATTTGGTCGATTACATGAGAAGATCTCTTTGACAGATTGTACCAGTGATTGTCCACTCTAAGAACAAGACCGCTTTTTACCACTTCAATTCGATCGCCTCTTTTTTTATATATGTTGATATAATTGATGTTTTCTACCGAATTATCTTTCTGTGTCTCTTTTCCTCTCACCCGATTGAGACCTTTCACAATATCCTTCAATGCACCGGGATCTTGAATGGTCTTCATGGTATTTTGTTGAAAGATGATAATTTCCACATAATCTACATCTTTAACACTTAGTTTCACCACTTTGTTTCGAGAAGATAAAAGTTGATGACTCAATCCGAGGAGAAGGACAAAAAAGAGAATTATCATAAACTTGCTATACTTCATGCTTTTTTTCTTGGCTCTCATTAAATATTTAATACTCCATTCATAAAGACATAGGCACGTCCTCCAACTCGCACCCTTTTCTTCTCTTCATTATAGTTTGCAGTAACGATTGACGGACGGTTTAACAGATCCCCTTGAACCGATTGAATCTCGAGGGAACGAATACAGTCATTTGTGTAGAGATAGTACATCGTTGCAGCAGTGGAAGTACCGGAACCGGTTTCTTCTCGCACATGAATTCTAGGTGAAAAGGTCCTTTGTCGAATGTTTTTTCCATCCTCCGTAGTAAACGCATGGAGAGAAATAATATCCTCTTTTTCCGATAGACGATATGCCAAATCTTCCTTCAAGTTGATTTTTGCCAAAATATCCCGGTTTTTTACAGGGACAACAATATCACTAAGACCAGTGGATATTTTTTGAGGTCTTGCCCCACACATGCTCAATCCAATATCTTCTTCTCTTAATCCCAAAGCCTCTAAAATCTCCTGATCTTTGATAGAATACTCTTCTCTCTTTACATCCAAATACATATAGACCTGCTTAATTCGATAATCTTCATACTCCAAAGCTACCCGAACTTTTCCCGTCTTCGTATGTTGAATAATCTCATTGACACCTGATTCCAGAGGAATAATATACTCCTTTTCAGCCAAGGCATAAAAAGTGGCAATTGTAGCATGTCCACAGAGCTTAATTTCTTGATGAGGAGTAAAAAATCGAGTGTTATAGCGGCCTGTATCCAGTTTTCGAACAAAGACAATTTCCGATTGGTTGATGTCTTTGGCTATGTTTTGCATTTCATCGTCGCTTAGATTACCCGAATCAATAACCACTCCCGTAGCATTCCCCATAAAAGGTTTATTTGAAAAGGCGGAAACCAAGTACATGGTATAATATCTTACCATTTTTTCACTTCCTCTCTAAAATAAGATTACATATTCTGGAAAGGTCATCTTCGCTATAATATTCAATTTCAATCTTTTTTTTCTTTCCCCGACCTTTAAATTCTACCTTCGTACCCAATACATCCATCAATTGATGCTTTATATCTTTTAAAAAAATATCTTCCACCACTTTTTTGCCTTTGGTAGATGTAACCTTCGTATCGGCAACCGGCTGATTATATTTCATAATTTTTAAGGCTTCTTGATATTGTTTTTCAAAATCTCGATATCCTAGGAGGACCTTCCCATGAGAAGGTGTTATCTTTCCAGCACTTATCAAATCCACTACTCGAGGATCCAACTTAAGCAGCCGAACAGTATTTCCAATATATTGACGGGATTTCCCTAGGGCTTTAGCCAACTCTTCCTGTGTCATACCATAGGCCTTCATAATGCTTTGGTAGGATCTTCCTTCTTCAATGGGATTTAAATCCTGACGTTGAATATTTTCGATTAAGGCCATCTTCTCAGACAAAAGTCCATCTACATCCTTGATTACCGCTGGAACCTGACTAAGTCCTACCATCTTTGCTCCTCGAAAGCGCCGTTCCCCGGCAATGATTTCATATCGATCTTCCTTTTTTCGAAGAATTAAAGGCTGGATAATACCATAGATCTTTATGGATTCCGCTAACTCTTCCAAAGCTTTTTTATCAAAATCCTTCCGTGGCTGATGGATATTGGTATCAATTAATTCCAACGGGATTTCCTGTAGGATATCCTCCTGTTTTGGATTGAGAATCTCTTCAATCTTTTGAGAATCCGCCAGAAAATTTCCAATTCCTCTACCTAAAGTTTTTTTCTTTTTTATCATACTTCTTCACCAACAATTTCTTTCGCCAGTTGAAAATAACTCTGTCCACCTTTTGAGTTTTTATCGTACTCAAAAATACTCATACCAAAACTGGGTGCTTCAGCCAATCGTACATTGCGAGGAATCATTGTCAAATAGACTTTGTCCTTGAAAAAACCCTTTACCTCATCAATTACTTGGAGTGATAGGTTGGTTCTTCCATCAAACATACACATTAAAACTCCATCAATTTCCAATTGAGGATTAAAATTCTCTCGAACTAAAGTGATCGTATCCATCAGCTGGCTGACACCTTCCAACGCATAGTATTCACATTGGACCGGAATAATCAAACCGTCGGAAGCCACTAGGGCCATCATGGATAGAATTCCCAGAGAGGGAGGAGAGTCTATAATGATGTATTCGTACCGGTCCTTAATCTTTGCCACCATCTCTCTCAGTTTAAATTGCCAATCTCCCAATCGTGCCAATTCAATCTCCACTCCGGCAAATTCTCTTCCCGAAGGTATGAGATCCACATTTTCATACTTGGTGGAATACACAGCATTTGGATTTTGTTCCATCACATAGTCATAGATCATTTCTTCAAACTCAAAAAGACCTAAACCGGAAGTGGCATTTCCTTGAGGATCCATGTCAATCACCAGAGTTTTTTTTCCAAGAATTCCCAATGCCGTGGAGACATTTACTACTGTTGTGGTCTTGCCCACGCCTCCCTTTTGATTAAAAATCGTCAATACTCTACCCATAATTCCCTCACTTTCTGTTTATATAATAACAGAAAAAAACA